>DASROK010000317.1:0-2312 GCA_035646915.1 Gemmatimonadaceae bacterium | reverse complement strand
TCCGCCTGGTGAGCATGGCCTCCATCCAGCAACTCATCGATTCGTTGCGCCGCCCGATTGCCCCAGACCAGACCTTCAAGCAGCGAAGTTGACGCCAGGCGGTTGGCTCCATGTACACCGGTGCAACTGATTTCACCCACTGCGTACAGATTCTCAATACTGGAACGACCCCATTCATCTACGAGAACGCCGCCGCAGAAGTAATGAGCTGCTGGCACGACAGGAATTGGCTCGCTCGTGATGTCTATTCCGGCTTTCAAACACTGTTCATAGATATTCGGGAAACGTTCGCGAATCGCAGCAGCCGGCATTCGCGATGCGATATCAAGTAGCACGTGAGAATAGCCATGCTTCTCCATCTCGCTATGAATGGCACGTGCGGCAACGTCGCGCGGAGCGAGGTCTTTCCATTCGGGAGAATAGTTCTCCATGAACTGCTGCCCGTCAGACGTAAGCAGCACTCCGCCTTCACCACGAACAGACTCGCTGATCAGAAATCCTTCAGCGCCCGGAACCGCGAGTGCCGTTGGGTGAAACTGAACGTATTCCGCGTTCGCGATGCGAGCTCCCGCGCGATTCGCCATCGCGAGGCCATCGCCGCGAGCTCCCGGGGGGTTTGTCGTGTTGCGATAGATACGACCGAGTCCCCCGGTCGCGAGCACGGTGGCGGCGGCAAGATAGCGATGGACGGTGCGCTCCTTGCGGTCGAACATGTATGCGCCATGACAAGTGATGGCGCGGTAGTTCGCGAGTGGATCTCGTGAGTGATGTGGAAATGTAATCAAGTCAACAGCTGTAATGTCCGACTCGATCGTTACATTTGCACAGCTTCGCAGGGCGCTGATCAGCCCGTCCATGATCGCTCTTCCCGTGGCGTCGCCGACGTGCAGGATGCGACGACGGGAATGCGCGGCTTCGTTGGTGAATAGCGGCTGCCCGTTCGCGTCCTGATCGAAAGTGACGTGCGCGGTTTTCTCAAGAACTTCGTGCAGAAGCGGTGGCCCCTCTGTGGCGATGATACGAGCGGCTTCCGGTGAGCTTACACCGGCGCCTGCTTCCAGAATGTCCGCCGCTAGCAACTCCGGGCTGTCGTCCTCACCCCGTCCGATGATTCCGCCTTGCGCATAACGCGTGTTGGATTCATGCGGATCACGAGCACGTGTAGCGATTGTTATGTGGCGGTCAGGATTGCGGGCGAGGCGAAGTGCGGCCGTGGCGCCGGCAATGCCACAGCCGATGATCAGGACGTCAGTTCTGTTCAATGGGTTTCTCTTTGCGGGTCCTCACCCGATAGCAATCATTCTCTGGACTGCTCTGGCGGCTCTTTGCAAGATGTCTTCGGGAATCTCGATAACGTATTGGTTCTTCTTCAATGAATCAAGCGTCTCTTCGAGAGTGATCTCATTCATGTGCGGGCAACGAACGCTGCAAAGACGCAGCATGTCTTTGTCTGGGTTGGCTGCTGCGATGTTGTCTCCCATGGAACACTCGGTGAGAAGCAGATAGTGCGGAGCGGCACTCTTTTCCACGTACCTGATCATCGCGCCCGTACTGCCGGAAAAATCCGAAGCAGCCACCACCTCCGGACTGCATTCCGGATGGGCCAGAATCGTCACGTCGGGAAACTGTTTCCTGACGTTAGCGATATCTTCGACTGTGAATTTGTCGTGAACTTCGCAACGTCCTAACCAACCGATCATTTGATAATCCAACTGGTCGTCGGCTTTCTTTCGCGGATCGGTTGTCGGGAAAATGATCTTCTTGCCGGTTTCCTTCGCCACATTTTTTGCCAGGTACTCATCCGGAAGAAAAATGACTGTATCAGTGTTCAACGACTCGACAACCAAACGCGCGTTTCCAGAAGTGCAACAAATGTCCGATTCTGCTTTCACATCTGCGTAGGTATTCACGTAGGTGACGACCGGTACGCCGGGGAATCTCCGTTTTAACTCGCGTACGTCCTCGCCCGTGATGCTTGCAGCGAGTGAGCAGCCCGCTTTTTTCGCCGGCAGAAGGACCGTCTTCGTCGGATTCAATATCTTCGCGGTCTCGGCCATGAATCGCACGCCGCAAAACACGATGATGTCTTTGTCGGTTTCAGCGGCACGACGAGCGAGTTCGAGGGAGTCTCCCACGAAGTCGGGGACCGAGTTGAAAAGCGCCGGCTCCATGTAGTTGTGTCCCAGGATTACGGCGTTCTTTTCGGCTTTCAGGCGGTTAATTTCCGCAGCAATTCCTGACTTGAGCTTCAACTCAAAGTCAGGAACCACGCCTGCAAGCTTCGCCTGCATCGCCCGGTACATCTTTTCTGG
>DASROK010000316.1:0-2076 GCA_035646915.1 Gemmatimonadaceae bacterium | reverse complement strand
CACTGACAGCGAGTCACTCCTTATGGTGCTCGATCTCCAGGGAATCGCAGCATCAGGCGGCTCGGCATGCCAGAGCGGAAGTGTTTCTCCATCGCACGTGCTCAGCGCGATTGGCGTTCGGCCCGACCTTGCCTCAGCGGCACTGCGCATGAGCCTCGGCGCACTGACGACGGAAGAAGCGATCGACCGCGTAGCCACCGTTTTCCCGGCGCTCGTCAACAAGGCGCGACAGTTCGCACAGGCGAGCTGACAATGCGGGAGAGGGTCCTTGTCGCAATGTCTGGAGGCGTGGATTCCTCCGTCGCAGCAGCGCTGCTCGTGAAGCAGGGCTACGACGTAGTCGGCGCGACAATGAAGCTCTTTTGTCACGGCGAGGATGTTCCCGATCGCCCATGCTGCTCACTCGACTCCGTGAACGATGCACGCCGGGTGTGCGAGCAGCTCCGAATTCCGCATTATGTCATCAATCTCGAGACGAGATTCAGCGAGGACGTTGTCGACGATTTCGTGAGCGAGTACGCCCGCGGTCGCACGCCGATTCCATGCGTGCGCTGCAATACGTTCACGAAGTTCCGTGATCTCGTGAAGAAGGCTGATTCGATCGACGCAAAGTGGATTGCTACCGGGCACTATGCGCGCGCAGTTGACGGAGAGCTTCATCGCGGGCGGGACGACAACAAGGATCAGACATACTTTTTGTGGGGAATCGACCGGTCGGTTCTTTCGCGAATGCTTCTTCCGGTCGGAGAGTCGACCAAGGCAGAGACACGCGCGCTGGCACGAACACTTGGACTCTCAGTCGTTGCAGAGAAGCCTGAAAGTCAGGAAATATGTTTCGTTCCTGATGGCGATTACATGAAGATTCTTCGCAGCCGCCTCGAAAGCGATTCGCCGGCACTTTCACGCGGTCCCGTTCTGACGAGCGATGGAAGACACGTCGGATACCACAACGGCTTCGCCGGATACACAATCGGTCAGCGACGTGGACTGCCGGGCGGCTTCAGGATCCCGATGTATGTGATCGGCATCAGGCCCGAGGATCGCGCCGTAATCATTGGCCCACGCGAAGAACTGATGGGGCGAGGGGTGGTGGCGCGGCAGGTGAACTGGCTCGCTGAGCCGCCGCGTGTCGGCGCCGAAGTCAGAGTCAGAGTTCGGCACCGCGCGGCGCTTGCAAAGGGAGAGATCATTCGCCTGACTGACGATGAGATCGAGATCGCTCTCGATGAGCCCGTATCGGCTATTACGCCGGGTCAGTCGATTGTCTTCTACGCCGGTGAAAAGGTTCTGGGCGGGGGATTCATCGAGACAGCGGTCTCGAGCCCGTCACAGAGAACACTGCCTATCCTCGCCGCCTGACCGCCGACGAGCCAGGTTAACGCGGTCTGCTTTCCTGACATCATTATGCCAGGATGATTCAATTGAGCCCGCTGTCCAAAACTGTAGAACAGGCAAATCTCGGGAACGCAGTCGCATTCAGCGAGCTCGTTCACGCTCTGCATCCGAGCGTATACCGGTGGGCGCTCACGTTTGCTCGTGACCCCGACGAAGCCGATGAAATCACCCAGGAGACTTTTGTCCTGGTGTACCGCAAGCTCGATCAGTATCGCGGCGATTCAGCCGTGGAAGGCTGGGTGTACCTGATAACCCGGCGAGTAGCGTTCGAGCGACACCGAAAACAGCGGCGTCGCGATCTTCTGTCGGCAAAGTCGTTTCCATTTGGCGAGAGCGTGTACAATACCGATCCCGGTGCACGAGTCGACCGCGAGCGATTGACTGAGTTCATCCGTCATTTTTTCACCACGCTTCCGCCGCGCCAGAGGGAAGTATTCGATCTCGTCGACCTGCAGGGACACGATCCGGCTGATGTTGCAGAGATGATCGGCGTTCGTGCCGGCACCGTGCGGGCAAATCTTTTCAAAGCACGAGCCGCTATTCGTGAAAGAATCCTTGAACTTCACCCCGCATGGCGGGAGATAACACGATGACAACCTGCGCCGAATGTCTCACAGCTTTATCGACCACGCGTCTGTCAGAAATCGGCAGAGGCTCGCCGATCGAGCAGCACTATTCCAC
>DASROK010000315.1:0-7033 GCA_035646915.1 Gemmatimonadaceae bacterium | reverse complement strand
CGCGTGGGCTGTGACGGCCGAGACAGCGAGAATGAGTGTGAGCAGCATCGCAATTTGGCGGGTGCAACTATTGCGCCTCTCGCATGCCTCTGCCTCCTAACGGCGCGCGCCGTTTGTTGCTGAGAGAGAGGCGGGCTTTGTCTGATGACAAGTGATTTGCATTCTCGCATCACAAAAGTCATAGCGCGAATTCCGCGCGGGCGGGTCGCAACCTACGGGCAGGTCGCGCGGATTGCGCGCTTGCCGGGACAGGCGCGGCTTGTCGGTTACGCTCTCCACGCCCTTCCGACCGAATCTCCGATTCCCTGGCACCGCGTACTCAACGCGAAGGGGGAGCTCAGCACACGAGGGTTGAGCGCCGAGCGTCAGAGAAAGCTCCTCGAGAAAGAAGGTGTGCGGTTCGACGTGAGTGACAGAGTCTCACTCACAAAATTTCAATGGCGGCCCCGCTCGCGAGCCAGATTGTAAAGGCATTTGTTAACAAAGATTTGCTATCTCAAAATCGCGCCTCGTCGTATTTTGGTGGGCGAAAATCAGCCCAGCCGATATGTCGACGTTTGAAGAACAACTGAAGGATTCATTGTCGAGCGCCTACGACATCGAGCGCGAGCTTGGTGGCGGTGGAATGAGCCGCGTTTTCGTGGCGACCGACCGACTGCTGGGAAGAAAGGTAGTCATCAAAGTTCTTTCTCCGGAGCTGACGGCCGAAGTCAACCGCGGACGTTTCCGTCGCGAGATCCAGGTCGCTGCGCAGCTCCAGCATCCGCACATCGTGACGCTGTTTGCGGCCGGTGAACATGGCGATCTGGTTTACTACACGATGCCGTTCATCGAGGGCGAGTCACTGAAGTCCGCTCTCGAGAAAGAACGCAGGCTTCCAGTGCCCGATGTAATTCGCGTTCTGTACGATGTAGTCGATGCGCTTGCATATGCGCACAGGCACGGTGTGATTCACCGCGACATCAAGCCGGGCAACATTCTGAGGTCGGGCAATCACGCGCTCGTCACTGACTTCGGTGTGGCAAAGGCACTCAATGCTGCAATGCCGTCGGCCACCGCAATGACATCGACGGGCATGGCAATCGGCACGCCTGCCTACATGGCGCCGGAGCAGCTCGCCGGCGATCCTACTGCGGATCACCGCATCGACCTGTACGCACTCGGCCTGCTTTCATATGAGCTTCTCGCAGGAGAGTCGCCGTTCGCTGCGCCGACTCCGCAGGGAGTTCTCGCTGCGGTGCTCACTCGCGAGCCGACGCCGCTTCACGAAGTTCGCAAGGATGTGCCGCGAAAGCTTTCCGCGATCATCATGCAATGCCTCTCGAAGATTCCGGGCGGACGACCGCCAAATGCTGAAGCACTGCTCGACGCGCTGGACATGATCGCAACTTCGTCTGGAGAAATCCGGACCCGCGAGCACAAGGTTCCATCGAGAATGAAGACGCCGGTTGCAGCGATGCCGGCGGTTCTTCCGATCGCCGATGTGCTGACGCCGATCACGCCGACTCCCGCATTTGTGGAAGCGCCGCCACCGCAGGCGGAAAAAAATCGCAGCCGACTGTTCGCGGGTGTAGCAGTCTTAGGACTTGCAGTAGCTGCCGGTGGACTGCTCGTGTCGCAACCCTGGAAGAATGGTTCCGCGGTGAGCATTCAGCGTCCGACGCTTGTGAACCCTCAGCCCGCTGTCACCAACACTCCTGCAGTTGAAACTCTGCCATCTGCACCTGCTGTCATTCCAGTGGTTGATTCAATGGCAATTGCAAGCGCAGTTGAAAAGAGGCTTGCGCTTGCTGAAGCTGCAAAGAAGGGAAAGACTGCAGTCAACGCCGATTCCCTCAGAAAAGCGGTTCAGCGCGAGCTCGCTGATTCTCTTGCGCGCGCAAATGCGCAGCGTGTTGCAGCGGCTGCTTCAACGTCCCCAACAACGACTGCGCCGGCAGCCCCAGCTCCTGCTCCTGCTGCAGCCCCAGCGGCCGCGGCGGTTACGCCTCCAGCTTCCGATCCGGCACCATCTCCATCGGGAAAGAAGAGGCTTGCGATTACTGCTCCGCGTGTGAGCAGCGTGCCTGCCCTCAACGATTTCACGCGTTCGTTCATGGATGCGCTGCGGGTTACGCTCGACGCGACTGACGGATTCGATCCGATCGACGCCGATGTTGTTCGTGATGCGCAGGCGCGGACATCATCGCGCGATGAAGCTGCTAAGCTCCTGAAGCCGGACGTTATGGTGTGGCCGGGTTATGTCGGAACCGGAGATACAGTCACCGTGATCATCACGGTCTGGGATATGAGAGCCAGCTCGAGCTTTGGAATTCGCGTGACGTCGGCGAAGATCGCTCCGGGAAATGCAGATCATTATCTCGCGCCGCTGGTTCAGTCGACGATGAAGCAGCTCAAGGATCTGGAGAACACGCCGACGTTTTATCGCAAAAAATAGGAGGAGGTGGGTTTTGAATGCTGAATGCTGAATGCTGACTCACTGCGTTTTTTGTCAGTATTCAGAATTCAGCATTCCTGTTCCTTTCCCAAAACTTCCAGGCTTGCGCCGTAGACACTGTTGGCCTGCTGCGAGCATAGATAGAATGTTGCATCCGCTATGTCATCAGGACTCACCCACTTCGGAGCGTTCTCCGGCCCCATCGACTCGCGGTTTGCCGGAGTGTCTACGGTTGAAGTGACAATGAGATTTACGTGAATTCCCGCACTTTTGACTTCGGCCGAGAGTGATGACGTCAATGCCGCGAGTCCACTTTTAGCCGCTGCGTATGCAGAGATGCGAGCCCCGGGTTTAGCGGCTGCCAGCGACGTGAGTGCGACGATCCATCCTCCCCCCCGACTTCTCATCGAAGGCAACACAGCCCTGTAGCACTGAAACGCCGATGTCAGGTTGATGGACATCATTCTTTCCCATGTTCGTACAGCGTTCTCGTCTTCGGCCGTGCTCATCGCGAAGCCCCCGACGAGATGTATCAGCGTATCTGGTTGCGTCCCGAACGCATGCGATGCTTCAGCGACCATTCGATTCGCAGCTTCTTCTCTCGTCACGTCAGCTGCATGAGTGGCGATGCGCTTGCCCCAGTTGTTCGGAGTTGCAGCGAGCCATTTGTCGATCGTTGCCTGACGATGATCGACCACAAGAACCGATGCGCCTGCATCGAGCCATCGCCTTGAGACGGTGCTCCCGATGGCGCCGGCGCCTCCAGTCACGATTACAATCCGGCCAGCCATGCTCTCGTCGCTCATAATGGGAGATATACTACCACTTGACAGAAGTCGATGCCCAGTCGTACCGTGATGGCATGTCATTCAGCGCACTTTATTACGGCGCGTACTATTACTCGACCCGTTTCGCGGGCCGTGAACGAACGCGCGTGTGACTGAAGAGATCAGCTAACACTTCATCAACAGCACTTCGAACGGTCCGCGGATCCCCGCGGGCCTTTTTTATTTCCGGACGGTCAAAATGATCATCGTCACACGCGCAAACATCACCGAGAAAGAGCTCGATCACATTCGCGAGCGCATCGAAGGGGCGGGGCTCCGCACGCACATATCCCGCGGCGAGCAGCGCACAATCATCGGGTGCATCGGTGATGAGTCGAGACTGCAGGACATTCCACTGCGCACACTGCCCGGCGTGGAGTCGGTCATGCCGGTGCTGCGGCCATTCAAGCGCGCATCGATAGACTTCGCTGCGGAACGCACCGTTGTCGACGTCGGACTGGGCGCCACATTCGGAGGTGAAGCAGTCTCCATCATCGCCGGGCCATGCTCGGTGGAAGGGAAAGCGATGCTCCGCGAAACTGCAATCGCCGTAAAAAACGCAGGAGCATCGATGCTTCGCGGCGGTGCATTCAAGCCGCGAACTTCACCATACAGCTTTCAGGGTCTTGGCGCTGAAGCACTTCAGATGCTGTCGGACATCCGGCGCGAGATCGGAATTCCAGTCGTCACTGAAGTCCTCGATACCCGACACGTCGATCTCGTCGCCGAACACGCCGACATGCTTCAAGTCGGCGCGCGCAACATGCAGAACTTTGCCCTGCTTGCGGAGCTTGGACGAGTTCAACGGCCTGTACTTCTGAAACGTGGACTCATGGCAACCATAACGGAGCTGCTCATGGCGGCCGAGTATATCATGGCGCACGGGAACAGTCAGGTGGTTGTCTGCGAGCGGGGAATCAGGACGTTCGAGACTTCGACGAGAAACACACTCGACATCTCGGCGATTCCCGTTATCAAACGTGAGAGCCATCTCCCAGTGATAGTCGATCCGAGTCATGCAGGTGGTGTAGCCGATTTCGTATTGCCGCTTGCTCTTGCGGCTGTCGCTGCCGGTGCAGACGGATTGATCATCGAGGTTCATCCCGATCCGGAATCAGCGCTGTCTGATGGCGATCAATCTCTCACACTGAGCGCCTTCGACAATCTGATGGATCGTCTCGATCCGCTTGCTGCGGCAGTTGGCAGAACAATCGGAGCTGCTGCTCCTGCAGGAGATGCAATATGAAACTGACACCAGAAGCGGACCTGGAACAATGTCGCGCCGAGATTGGCGCAATCGATCGTGAGATTGTTGCGCTACTTCGGCGCCGCGTGGACCTCGGCCTCAAAACAAAATCTCTCAAGCAGGAATTGGGATTGCCGATTCTCGATCCCGGCCGTGAAGCAGCGGTAATCCGCGGCGCCGTGGAAAGCGCGCGAGAGGCAAATCTTCCTGATGAACCGGTACGCGAGATTTTCTGGCGGGTTCTATCGCTTTCCCGCGCTGCGCAACAGTTGGAGGAAAAGTGAGCGCCCCCCGAAACGTTGCAGTCATTGGACTGGGAATGATCGGCGGCTCGGTTGCGCGCGGGCTTGCTGCTCGCGGTGTTGAGATTCTCGGGTATGACACGAACAACGCGTATCTCGATGCCGCTGTCGCTGAGGGCGTGGTTGGCCGACGCATCTCTGAGAGCTTCGACGAGCTCGCAACTGTCGACGCAGTAGTGCTCGCAGTCTACGGCAGCTCCGCCGCGAAGATACTCGAGCAGCTCGAGCGGCATGCAGAGAGTATCACTCTTGTCACGGATGTGGGCAGCACCAAGCGAGGTATTGTCAGCGCTGCAGAACAATCCAGGCTCGGGAAGAGTTTTGTGGGCTCGCACCCGTTTGCCGGCGATCACAGGTCGGGCTGGTTTGCGTCGCGCTTCGATCTGTTCGAGAACGAGATTGTCTATCTCTGTCCGACAACGGTTTCGACTCCCGCGAGCTACGCTCAAGCCCAGGCGCTATGGACAATGCTCGGCGCAAAGCCGATGAAGATGGATGCTGTCGAACACGATGAGCTTCTCGCATGGACCAGTCATCTTCCTCACATCGTGTCCTGCGCGCTTGGACTCGCGCTCGCTGAGGTTGGCATTCCGCGTCGGCAACTTGGACGTGGAGGACGTGACGTCGCACGCCTCGCGGCCGGATCGCCTGAAGTGTGGAGCTCGATCGCGATGGATAATTCAGAAGCGATCGTTGCGGCGCTCTCGGGAATCGAGCGGCAGATAAGCAGCTTTAGAGAGCTCGTCGCCAGCGGCGACCGCGACAATGTGCGGGCAAAGCTGAGCAAAGCGCGCGACTGGTCTGGTCCGGCAGAGCACTGATCGCAGCAGGTGTCTGTCTCATTGTGCGGGTGTGAGCACCCACAGTACAGGTTCAACGTGGTTCACGAGTCCGATGATTTCTCCTCTATTGTTGATCTTCCTGGCTACACTCTGTCCACTTGCCGGAAGCTGGAAAACCGACCCGTTCATCCATACCACCGCTCGCGTGGTCGGGGCCTCCTGGCAGTACACATAACCAACAATGCGAGCTGCGTCATCGATATCTTCGCTTATCCCTTCGATGCAACCAGGTGGCATCGGCAGCATCGTGATTTCACCGTTCTCCCAGAAGAACGGCTTGTTGCCACATGTGGCGGTAATCTGACCGAGATTATTCATTGCGATCGTGCTCAGGCCAGACGGAACCGTGCTGTCAAAGCATCCGCCTGTCGGAAAAGTAGAAACTCCATCCCGCCAGATTAAGACTTTCCATACGCCATTCACCAACAGCCCGCCCAGTATTTCGCCGCGGTCATTGATCCCGTACGCCCACGGGAAAGGAAGCGCCGCGATCTGACCGTTGCGCCACAGCACCGCGTGCTGGTCATCGCAGCAGTCAGCAGCATCGCCATTCGAGATGCCGCTCAAGCCAACAATATCGCCTGCGTCATTGATGTAGCCTGCCTGGCTGTAATTATGTCCCGGCAGTGTACCCAGATCTGTGAACGTGCCGTCTTTCCATTTTACTGCGTGGCCGCTGATGATTCCTTGTCCGTTGAACGTTTCCTGTGCCGGGCCTGCACCCACTACAACCAGCGCGTCATTGAGGGCGGCACCGTTGAAGCTTCTGTTTCTCGAAATACGAGTGATGACAGACGCTTTCCAGAGCAAAGTTTCGCCGTCATTCGTCTGCCCCACAACGACGCCGTCCTCATTGATCGCCATCGCGGTCATTGGAAGATTCCTGAACGATCCAACCTGTGCGGGACTCGTCGGCATGAACGCCGTGACAAAGCTCGTAACAAGAGAGTCGTCGAGAATGTCACCGTCGAGATCCTGAACGCCATCGGCGACCAGAGTGTAGTCCTGACCGGGCTGCAGAGGTTCGTCGGGAACCACGTTCGCGCTCAATCCATTCGCCGAGAGATCGATTGTAGCTGGAACTATGACTCCTGCGTGTGACAGCGAAAGGCTGGCTGATGTTACGGTCGATCGATTCAGGGGCTCAGAGAAAACCACTTCGACGTGGATACTCAGTGCAACGTCAATTCTCCCTTTGGAAGGGCTGGTTCGAACGACTTTTGGCGGTCTGCGTGGAGGGACCTTGATCGCGACCGGAGCCAGCGATGCGCCTGAGATACTTGTAAGAACGAGCTTGAGCTCATCTCCCGTTTCGGCGTGAATTGCTACCGGGTCGAATCCCCCGTCGACGATCCTGATTGAAATCCGTGTTCTCTGGT
>DASROK010000314.1:0-2411 GCA_035646915.1 Gemmatimonadaceae bacterium | reverse complement strand
ATGCAGGGCGAGCTGGGGAAGGAGCTGCCGGTGACAAGTATCCGCACAGGCTCCGTTCCCGGAACTCACGAGCTCATCTTTGACGCGCCGTTCGAGCAGATAATTCTCCGTCACGAGGCAAGAGACCGGCGCGTGTTCGCTGACGGCGCGCTGCGTGCAGCAGCGTGGCTCAAGGGAAAGAAGGGAGTCTTCACAATGCGTGACGTTCTGGGGTTCACAGACGCATGATCAAAATGCCGAAGGATTCGAGAGGCCGCACGCTGCTTCGCGGCTGCGGCACTGCGCTCGCTACGCCGTTCACGAAATCTGGTGAGATCGACGAACAGGGACTCCGTGATTTTGTCGAGTGGCAGCTGAGCGAGGGAATCCATTTCGTCGTTCCCTGTGGGTCAACGGGTGAAGCGGCAACAATGACGAGTCAGGAACATCGCCGCGTTGTGGAGATCACGGTCGACCAGGTGAGAGGGCGCGTGCCCGTTGCCGCTGGTGCAGGCTCGAACGATACGAAGAAAGCCATCGCGCTTTCAAGAGAAATGCGTGACGCCGGTGCGACGCACCTTCTGCACACGTCACCGATGTACAACAAGCCACCGCAGCGGGGTATCGAAGCACATTTCCGCGCCATTGCCGACGCAGTCGATCTTCCGTTGATCGTGTACAACGTTCCCGGAAGAACCGGAAGCAATGTCGAAGCTGCAACTACGATAGCACTGGCCGCGCATCCCAACATCACTGCGGTAAAAGAGGCGTCGGGAAATCTTGCGCAGATCGCCGAGATCATTCGCAACAAGCCGGATGACTTCACGGTGCTGTCGGGTGACGACGGACTGGCGCTCGCTGTTATGGCGGAGGGCGGAGACGGAGTGATTTCCGTCACTTCGAACGTGGTTCCGAATTCTGTATCGAGAGTGTGCGAGCTGTATGACGAGGGAGACGTTGAAGGTGCAAGGACACTTGCCCATCAGCTCGCGGAATGGACTGCTGCAGCATTCATCGAGTCGAATCCCATGCCGGTGAAGGCCGCCCTTTCTCTGATGGGCAAATTCGAGAATGTTCTCCGCCTGCCACTGGTTCCTCTCGCAGAATCAAAAACCGACGCAGTGCGGAAGGCCCTGCGTACGGCGGGGGCGCTTGCGTGAGCTCGAGCTTGCGCGAGAGGATCGAAGCTGAGCTGGCCTCATCGACGCCGTCGAGTAATGCATGGAAAGTTGTTTCTGATCTGCTCGACGCACTCGAAGCAGGCGATGTGCGATCGGCGGAAAAAAGTTCGGACGGAACCTGGAATGCAGTGACGTGGGTGAAGCGCGGAATACTGCTCGGATTTCAGATCGGCAAGCTGACCGACATGTCGGGTTACTACGGCACCCTGAAATTCTTTGACAAGAACACATATCCCCCGCGCAACCTGAGAATCGAAGATGGAGTGCGAGTGGTTCCCGGAGGCTCGGCCATTCGTCGCGGCGCTTACGTCGCGCCTGGAGTGGTCTGCATGCCTCCGATGTACATCAACGTCGGCGCGCACGTTGGAGCCGCAACAATGGTGGATTCACACGCGCTCGTTGGATCCTGCGCGCAGGTTGGAGAGCGCGTTCACTTGAGCGCTGCTGCGCAGATTGGCGGAGTGCTCGAGCCGGTGAATGCATCGCCGGTGATTGTCGAGGACGACGTGATCGTTGGCGGAAACTCGGGCATATACGAGGGCACAGTCGTAAGAGAACGTGCTGTAATCGGTGCGGGAGTTGTGCTCACTCGCGGCACGCCAGTATTCGATCTCGTAAATGAGAAAATCATCCGCGGCTCTGCCGAAAGACCGCTGGAGATTCCGCGCGGCGCTGTTGTTGTTCCAGGCGCGCGCCGGGTGAGCTCAAAGTGGGGCGAAGGTGAGGGCTTGTCGCTTCAGACACCGGTGATCGTCAAGTATCGCGATGACAAGACGGACAGTGCCACAGCTCTCGAAGGCTGGCTGAGATGACGGCGCGCGGAACAGTCCGCGTGCCGGGTGACAAGTCCATATCGCATCGTGCCCTGATTCTTGGCGCACTCGCAACGGGCGAATCACAGGTCTCCGGAATTCTCGAGTCTGCTGACGTTCGATCGACTGCAAGCGTTCTTCGCGCACTCGGAGTGAGAATTCCCGATCTGTCGCAGTCGTTCAGGTTCAGCGGCAAAGGTCTGCGCGGCCTCAGGCAGCCAGGTTCTTCACTCGACGCAGGCAACAGTGGGACAACCGTTCGACTCATGTCGGGAGTTGTTGCCGCACATCCATTCGCATCGCGATTCGAAGGTGATGCAAGCTTGAGTCGCCGGCCGATGAAGCGAATTGCAGAGCCGCTGACGGCAATGGGTGCGCGTTTCGAGTTTGCGCGTGACGACGGCCTGCCGATGACAATTCACGGTGGCCGCCTCGCAGG
>DASROK010000313.1:0-15925 GCA_035646915.1 Gemmatimonadaceae bacterium | reverse complement strand
TAATTAGCCGGTCTGTCTCTCCACCAGTGAATGAGCGGAAGACCTGGTAATGGGTCGCGTACGGCACTTCACTCCACCATAAGCTGATCGTACCCGGAGCGTTGCTGACCGCGGTCAGCTGATCAGGTCCCGCTGGCGTCGTCATGCCAGTGGCAGTGGGCTGAACAAGAACTGCTGTCACAGTTGTCGGAACAGGAACCGTGTAGGCAACCCAGCTCGATGACGCAGATCCGAGTTTCCCGACCGCGGTGATCTGATATTCGTACGCCACGCCTTGCGCAGGCACAGGAAGGACAAACGCGTTGGTAGGCGAAGAGCCAAGCTGCTCCACTGCAGTTCCGTTCCGCCTTACGGCGTCATAGTGGAGTGCACCGCTCGCCGCGGGCCAGTTGATCGTCAGCGCTGACGACGTCAACGAGAACGTGATATTGGTCGGCGCTGCCACATCGAACTTGTTGTTTCCGCGCTGCGCGAGTACCGGGCTTGCGACAGCGCCCAGCAGAATCATCGCAGCAATTCCATTTCGCGTCGTCATTGTCGGGCGACCTGTACGTAGAGGGTGTAATTGCCAACACCTGTGGGAAATTTCTCTGTCCATTTCACTTCGATGACACCAGGGCCCATGCCGCCGATCTGTCCCTGACCACTCAGCGCTTTCTCGATGAGCTCTCGCGTAAAGACAATCCCCGTATTCCGCACGATGTAGAGCTTCTTGTTCGCGGGACTTGGCGTATCTGCGCCGATAGCATGAATGCGTTCTTCAGCTCTGGAGAGAAACTCCATGCCTTCCTGTGCATACGATCCGGCCATGACCAGTAATGCCGGATATTGCCACTCCAGTGAAATCTGAGTTGGCCCACTCCAGGTTTGTCCTGCTCCGGAAAGCGCCGATGAAACCGTAGACCAGAGATTCGCTGTATTGTTCTTCTGATCTTTGTTGACGGCATCTACCAGGGCGGGATCATTGCTCGAGCTCGTCCCGTTCCACTCCCAGATCATTGGTGTTACTACAACAGCCTCTTTCGCATTTGTCAGCTGACCTTCCCATAGAAGAAGTGGGAATGTCGTCGCGCTGACGGAGTTGCCACGCAGCCATGGTGTTGCACCTGGAAACTTGTCGCCCGCGATCAACCCGCCGGTTGGCTTCGCGCTGCCCGCAGGCACTCGTCCGACAAATCCTTCGGTGTCTCCGTGTACCGCGCTCTCAACACTGCCTTCGTTCAGCACAGATCCCGTTGCGCGGTCATACGTGCGAACATACGCAAGCGCGAATACTTCGTTACCCGCACCGTCGAGCGTGACCAGAGCTTCCTTCGCGGGAGAAACAACTTGAAACCCGTTTAGAGTGATCCGGTATGTGCCGGAAACCGCAACCATATTCAGCTGAGTCTTCGGCCACGTTGAAGCAGGGAGCAGAAATCCCGCGGGATCGTACTTGGTTGTTATCGACCACTCCTTCATTCCCGATCCGATTCCTGTCAGTATCTTCGCGGTTCCATCGACGCGAATTCCTTCCGCTGGCGTTCCTGGTCCCCATATCTGGTAGGATGACGCATCCCGTACAGCCTGCCATGACAGCTCTGCCGTTCCTTCCCCTGTTTGCTTTGCGGAAAAACCGGAAGGATTTACGGGCTCAGGTCTTGTCCACTTCACAATCGTCTGGCCGTAAACCCCGGTCGATTGCCACGCGACGACTGTATAGCTGTACGTGCCGGACGATTGAATTCCCGAGCCGTTCCCGTTGTCCGTCCACGACGTCGCAGTGATGTCCGATACTTGCGCGTTGCAGCACGCCGGATCTCCATCCTTTGCGCGCGTCACTGAGTATTTCACTGCGCCGGATACAGGCTGCCATGACACCTTCGCAACAGTCGGCGTGCCAGTAACCGTCACACCAGTCGGCACCGGCCCATTGCTCATCACGCCAATCGTTACGGTACGATCCGGCGGCACCAGTATTTGAGACAATAGGGCCTTCGGAATCACGTTGATCGCAACGCCTGCCGCGGAGCTCAACGCGACCACTACTATAGAAGAGGCGTGCAACAGAGATCTCATCTTTGTTCTCCTTGAGCCTTGAATCGCACCACCTGATTGCGTTTGAATCCGCTTCCGGACACAACTGTCGCTGTCGAGTATTCCGCTTCGACTCCATCGATCACTACTTCTCCGATCCGCTTGTCAGGTGAGCCGAGGTTGCGGCCCGTTTCAGGATCGATGAGCGTCGGCTGAGGATCGAAAACCTCCAGCGCCATTCCTTTCGTCATCCCATTCGTTGCACCGGCATTGACATACACAACACCGTCGCGGAAATCGATTACGCGCGCGCTCCACTTCACCTTCGGAACATTGTCGATGATTCCCGCAATCGATTTCATGATCGCTTCGCGTGATGCTTTGCCAAGCGGAGTCGAAAGTGAGACGGAACCGTCGTATTTCTTTTCGTCCTGAGTGAGACGAGTGGTCACTCCCTGTTGTGCAGCTTTCCCATCGCCTTTTATTGACGCGATCACCTGACCCGTCACCGCGTCGATCAGTCGAAGGTCGATACTCACTGATGCCGTTACGCGCTCGACTCCGGCATCGAGTCCCCTCACGATGTTCGTCAGCTTTCCGCCAATCGATGAGCGATTGTACGTGAACGCAGTGATGTCACCGGTGATGATCATCTGAGCACCGATCAGCTTTCCCTTATCCGCCGCAGTCTCCGAATTCACTCGACCGGATGCGCCCAGGTCCTGCTCCTGCTGCACCTGCTGCAACGCGACGCGCTCGAGGACGATGAACTTTCCGGTCGCAGTGAGAGATGTCGTCAGTGCCTCTGTCAGCGATCTTGCAAATTCAGCAGGAGGCGGAATGCTTATCGTTGTCTGAGTTGTTATTCCGCCCGACGCATTCGGTGCCTGCGCCGTTTGCATTCTCAGCGCGCTTCCTGTGAGATCCATTACGGCTACACGCATGCGCGGGGTCACCATCTGCGGCGCCTGCGCGCGGGACACGTCGCACGAGAAGAGCACTGCGATGCACGACATCACACGCACCATCCGCATCATTGAATCGTCCTCTCGGCGTAATTGTTACCAGGCGCGGGATCGGGCGTAGTGCTGTAGACAAAGACGCCGAATCGCTTCGGAACTACGTCGGGCGGAATTGTCGTGCTGATTACTGCTTCGCGTACTCCCTTGTCAGGAATCGACCCGAGATCGCACTCCACTGCAGCGCGAAGTGATGGAACCATCGACGGTCCCGCGGTTGCGCTGCATCCCGAGCTGAGACGATCGATGCCCACGCCGAGTGGAAGGAGAACGATCAGCCGGGAGCCGCGCGCTTCGTCATCCTTCTCGCTGTAGACAACGACGCGGGCGGTCAGGTTCGATCGTGACTTTGTGACCTCCAGCGTCCGTATCTGAACATCTGCTTGCCACACCTGACCCTGTGGGCGATCGGCCGCGACATTTGAATACGTTATCAGCGGCAGCAGTGACAGTGTGGCCAGCGTCAATGCGGATTTCATGGGCATGACGATAGCCGGGCTGTGTCAACGGCTCGTCACGCATCCGTACTGGCGCCGTCAAAATATCAACGACTTTCAGCCGAGGGCACGTTCGATGGCATGGTTTACACTTTTTGTGGCTGGATTGCTCGAGATGGCGTGGGCTCTTCTCCTCAAGCAGTCAGCCGGCCTCACGCGCCCTATGCCAGCAATCGGGTTCTTCGTCAGTCTGTTGTTGAGCATGGCGCTCCTGGCGCAGGCGCTCAGGACACTTCCGGTAGGAACGGCTTACGCGGTGTGGACGGGGATTGGTGCCGCGGGAACCGCCATCATTGGAATGATCTGGCTCGGCGAGTCACGCGACGTGCTCAAGCTTGTCTCACTGGTGCTGCTTCTCGCGGGAATTGTGGGACTCCGAATCACAACGCCCGGATGATCAACACAGCTCAGCGGCTTTCTTCTGCCGCTGAGCTGTGTTGAGCCTATACTATAGTAGTACGCTCGCTCAGAAGGTGGATCCCACGCATTGCGGAACTGACATGTTGTAGTTCGTGAGCATTCCACCCGGGTTGTTTTCCCACAGCCAGATATGAATCGCCCATCCTCCGAAGCGAGTCGGTGACATGGCGACATCCGGCAAACCCGCAAAGCTCGGGAAGTCACTCAATCGCGGAGCAGTGCCACCGTCATCCGGGCCGGGCCAGGTAAGGCTGTAGGGAATGAAATACTCGAGCGCAGCTAGTCTCCTGGGCACGTCGCTGCTCGTCGCTGCTCTCGTGGGAGCGTAAACCAGGAATTCAGGATTGAGCAGATCGATCGACTCATCCTGAAGATTGTCACCGCGCGTATAGTGATATCCCATCCCGCCCGCACTCATGTCGGAGATGCATCCGTCCGGCGCTGTAAGTGGCGGCGCGATGAACAGCCCGTAATTCGCGTTGAGTGCCGCATTCACATCGTGCAGCGGCGCTGTCAGCCTGCGAAGCTCATTGAGCGCCTGCGCGTTCGATGCCTGTGCCACTGCAGACAAAGGCAGTCCTGCCATGTGACTTTCGGTCGGCATCGCAGAATCGCCGCTGCATCCAGCGACTGCCAGAGCGATCAGACTTGCGCAGGTGAAAGCTGCGCCGGGTTTACTTGTGCCTCGAACCACCGTTGCCTCCATGATTGTTTAAATACATGGAGGCAATCTGAAATCTTACGTATCAATTCAAATCGGGAGACTTCCCTATTTTTTCCCTTCCGGTTCCCCATTTTTGAGAAGTCCGCGCCGTTCAGCCTCACTTCGGACCTGCGCACGTGCTTTGACGCCGAGCTTCGATAGTACGCTGGACACGTGATGATCCACCGTTTTGGGGGATAGAAACAACCGCTCGGCGATTTCGTTGTTGCGCAACCCTTCGCTCAGCAGCTGGACTATCTCGATCTCTCGACGTGTCAGTCCTGCGGAATTGGAGCGTGTCGACTCGTGCGGTCCGCGTGGAATTCCCCTGACTCCAAGCTCGCGCAGATCGCGTCTCGCGTGTTTTGCGGCAGGCTCAGCAGTCAGACTCTCAAAAATCTCGAGCGCATCACGAAGCGCAGTCTCATCATCTGATCCAAGCAATGCCTGTGCGGCTTCGTAAGGACAGCCGCGGCGCTTCCACTCCTCGGCCGCTCCCTGCCAGTCACCGGCGATCTGCATTCCAAACGCAGGTGCAATCCACTCTGGTATGTCTACGGGTTCACCAGTGATCGCCAGCCACGAAAGGAGCTCGCCGGCAAACCACGGGTGTCGCTTCTCAATGGTGAGCTCGAGACTTGATTGTGCTTCTGTCTTCACGCCATCGAGATCGCCCGCAAGCCATGCAGCTTCTGCGCGGGCTGCGCGAACAGGCGGGAGATACATTACCATACGCGTCGGCTCCGCGAGAGCGAGCGCATCATCCAGGATTTTCGCTGCGCGTGAATCTCCCTTTCTCGTGTAGAGACGTCCCAGTGCTGTGAGTGCGAGAATCTTCCCGACTACACTGACGTGCTCGCGATTCAGAACATTGTACGCCGGCTCTTCAACCTCCGCCCACTGTCCCTGATACATCTTCAGGAGAGAATACCATCCGAGGGTCGGAGTGAGGAATCCGCCCAGCTGATGTTCGTCCGCGAACGTAAGGCTTTGCTCGAGATATGGAGCTGCGCGATTGAATTCGTAGAGTTCGAACAAGTTGGCGGCAAGCGCGAGATACACTCCTGATGCTTCTACCGGGATGCGTGCGCCCAAGGCGAGAGAAAGAGCAAACTTGAGAATTCGCTCGCCCTCGTCATCGCCCTTGAGCAGCGTTGCACTGCCAAATCGATGCAGGGCAAGGACTCTCGCGCGAACATCTCCGATTTCTTCAGCGATATCCAAAGCTTTCTGCGACCAGCGGATAGCATCGTCATACTGCCTGTCGACGATCTCGATCCGCGACTGCCTCACATATGCTTCTGCGAGCTCGGCCCCGCGCGGAAATTGTTCGAGAAGCTCGATCGCTCTGCTGCACAAGGGCTGCGCCTCGCCTACCCGAGCATTGGAAACGAGACAACCACTGAGAAACCCGAGTATATCCGCTTCCTTGAATCGATCGCCTGCATCGTGCCAGTGATCGACCACCTGGCGCGAAATCGTGATTGCTTCGTCGTACTTGTCAGTGGCTGCGCACTCCCTTGCATACTCCTCCAGAATCTCGGCACGCTCGTTAGGCGGCAGATGATCGGTAAATCGCAATGCGCGCTGGTAATGGGCGATTGCATCACGATGGGCGCTTAGCGCCGAAGATCGTCGCGCGGCTTCCGGTGCAAAGGCGATCACCGCATCGATGTCACCCGCTTCATCAGCGTGATGCGCCAGTCGTGCTGCGTTGAGCTTGGTGTCATCTCGCTTTCGCAGCTCATCGAGTATTCGCCGGTTCAAGTCCTGCCGCCGATGCGTCACAACAGTATCGAGCACTGCGATGCGCCCGAGCTCGTGACGGAAGATGTACGTCCCGTCTTCATCATCGGCGATTAGTACTCCCGATTGAAGACATTCCTCGATTCCCTCCGCATCTGCCTCAGTCATCGCATTCAGCAGCCACGGCTCGCTGCGGAATCCTATTGCAGATGCAGCCTCCAGCACCGCGCGTGCGCGCGCGGAAAGTCTTGCCACCCGCGCTATGACCGCATCGCGAACTGTTGGAGGTATCAGCTCATCAGGAGTCGCTAGAACTTCGGAAACGAAGAATGGATTGCCGCCTGTCTGGCGATAGAGCTCATTGACATCTACACCACTTCCCGCTGCCATTGTGCGAACACTTGAAATCGACAGCGGGTTGAGGGTCAGTCGCCGCGCGCCGGGTGCTGTTGCCGTGTCGCCGAGTACCTGACGAAGTGGATGGAGGTCACCGACTTCATCGTTCCGAAAAGTCGCGATCAGCACCGCCCGGCGATCCTCGATTCGGCGCGCAACAAACCTCAGAAGGTCGAGGGTCGCTTCGTCTGCCCAGTGTACGTCCTCGAACGCGAGAACTGTCGTTGTCTTCGTGGATGAAACTGCCGCGAGCAAATCGCGAAAGATCTCGTCTTTGGTTCCTGACAGATCGATATCGCCATTGCCCAGTCTATCTGCGACATCGAGCAGCGGACCAAGCGGCCGGGGTGTTGACAGTGGATCGCACGAGCCGATCAGCAGCTGCGACCGGTCGCGGATCAGCTCGGCGAATCGCCTGAGCACCCATGTTTTTCCAACTCCCGCTTCCCCGCCCACGAACACCAGACGGCCGTGACCCTTGTCCGCGTCAGCAAGGAAATGACTGAGCTCGAGAAGTACTGGCCCGCGCTCGAGGAGGTTGAGGACTATGCTGCCGCTGGTGGTGTTACCGTGCATCTCCTAAGATGCGGCCGGCTTTGATCCGGCGCGAACGTCCACTCTGATTATTTTCGTGCGGCTCGCAGCGCCGGCCTTGATCGAGACTGCAGCCTTCGCACACTTAAACTGGCGGGCCACAAGCGCAATGAGCTCTTCGTTGGCTTTGCCATCAACTGGCGGTGACTTGAGCCTGGCCACCCACGTTCCGTCTGCCAATTGTTCGAGCTCTGACGTTTTTGCTCGAGGCTTTACCTTCACTTGAAGCGTGATCATGGCCATTGGTTGAATTCAGCCAGGCAACCTTGTACATGAAACCTCACGCGGCAGTCTCCGGATATAGTATCTCGATGCTACTAATGTTGATCTTCCCGCCTTGTCGCACCGGCGGTTAATATCGCCTATGTTCGTGTCGATGTGAGTCGTCGCCGACCATTCGCCCTCACTCATGAACCCAATCGACCGCCGAACGTTCCTCCAGCTCAGCGCACTCTCGCTCGCCGGTTGTGCAGTCGCCGGAAAAAATAGAGCGCAATCGATTCGCCCGTTGCCGAGTGTGGGACAGCTGCAGTGGCATCGAGATGAGCTCGCGATGTTTCTCCACTTCGGCGTAAACACATTCACGAACCGCGAGTGGGGTGACGGGACGGAATCGCCATCGATTTTCAATCCGTCGTCTCTCGACGCAGGACAATGGGCACACACCGCAAAGCGCGCAGGAATCAAGGCGATGATCCTGACAGCGAAGCATCATGACGGATTCTGCCTCTGGCCTACGAAGACGACTACTCACTCGGTCGCGTCGAGTCCATTTCGTGGTGGGCATGGTGATGTCGTTCGCGAGTTCGTCGACGCATGCCGCGCAGAAGGACTGCGCGCTGGTCTCTACCTGTCGCCGTGGGATCGTAACCATCCAGCGTACGGCGACTCGGCTCGCTACAATGATGTGTACATCGCGCAGCTCACAGAGCTGCTCACGCAATACGGCGAAATCTCAGAAGTGTGGTTCGACGGCGCGAATGGTGAGGGGCCGAACGGGAAGAAGCAGGTTTACGACTGGCCGCGTTTCTGGGGACATGTGCTGAAGCTGCAACCGAACGCAGTGATTTTTTCGGATGCAGGTCCCGGTGTCAGGTGGTGCGGCAACGAGAAAGGAACCGCCGGCGATCCCAACTGGGCAACTGTCGATCCCAGCCGCGTTCCTTATCCTGGAGCGGACGGTCCAGGAATCATCGACGCGTTACAGCATGGCGATCGTGACGGAACTGTCTGGCGCCCCGCAGAAGTTGACGTGTCGATCAGGCCGGGATGGTTCTATCATCCCGCCGAAGATGATCGCGTGCGAACGATCGACAATCTCGTCGAGCTTTACTTCACATCAGTTGGGCGGAACGGGAAACTCCTGCTGAATGTTCCGCCCACAAAGGAGGGATTGCTGCATGCGACTGATGCAGCGCAATTGATCGGTATGCGCGAAGCGCTGGACATGATGTTCGCGGTCGATCACGCCGCTGGAGTGAAACAGGATTTTCGCGTTATCGGCCCGCGCACCGCTGAGCTTACAGTTGAACTTCCGCGCACCGAATCAGTAAGCGTCATCCGACTCAGCGAAAACATCGCGCACGGACAACTGGTTGCTGCCTATCGCACCGACGGCGCTGATAGCGACGGAACCTGGAAATCAATCTCGAGAGGAACCACGATCGGTCATGCAAAGCTCGACCGGTGTCCGTCGACTCAGCTGCGCCGACTCCGCGTCACAGTCGAGGACGCGGTTGCCGAACCGGAAAGGATCTCGGTGGGCGTGTTCTAGGGAACTACCGAACATCGAGATCACCACGAATCCTGATGTCCTTCGCTGACGATCCAATGAGTACCCGGAATGTTCCGGGTTCAACAACCCAGTGCAAATCCTTGTCGAGCATTCGAAGCTGATCGCCCCCGAGTGTAAATGAGACCTGTTTCTCTTCTCCCGGCTTCAGCGTGACACGCTGAAATCCCTCGAGCTGCATCACAGGCCGCGCGACAGACGCCAGCAGATCCCGCACGTAGAGTTGAATGACTTCGTCTCCGGCGCGCTTGCCGGTGTTCCTTACCTTGAAGCGTACGACAGTCGAATCGGTTGCGGTGATTGTCTGCTTCGAGAAAGTGAGATCCGAATAATCGAACGTCGTGTAGCTGAGCCCAAACCCGAATGGAAATAGCGGCTGGCCAGTGAGGTCTGAGTAGTCGTCGCCGCGACCCGTTGGCTTGTGATTGTAGACTAAAGGAAGCTGGCCTTCAAAAATGGGCCACGTCATTGGCAGGCGGCCCGCTGGATTGTAATCGCCGAAAAGAATGTCAGCGATTGCGTTGCCTCCTTCTTCTCCCGGATACCATGCTGTCAGGAGCCCGCTCACGTGGTCGATCCACGTGTTACCCGTTACGGCACTTCCTCCAATCAGCACGACGATTGTCGGTGTTCCAGTCGCGGCAACGCGCTCGATGAGCTCTTCCTGATGACCGGGCAGACTGAGCCTTGCGCGATCACGAAACTCTCCCTCTTCAATTCCGGCGACGACTATCGCGACGCTGCTTTCACGCGCGATGGCTGCTGCGCTGTCGATTTGCGCACGCCAGTTGGTCGGGACACCGGCATCCCATACGAGCTTGAGCTTTACGTTGCCGGTAGTCTCGAAATACTCGAGCCGAATGTCGTGCGTACTTCCTGGCGTGAAGTGAACGTCGGCGAGCGATGTTCGGAAGCCTTGCTTTTTCCAGTTGTCGATTACCAGACGGCTGTCTACGTAAAGACGATATCCATCATTGCCTTCCACACCTAACCTATGAACACCGGCATTCGGCGCAGTGATGCGACCACTCCATCTGACCGAGAACCAGTCTCGCGGAATGTCACGACCGGGTGAATTGAAGCTCCAGCCGAAATCGATCTTCTTATCACTTCGAACGAGCTTTGGATCTCCTTGCAGCCATGGGTTGTCGAAATATTCACCGCGAAGGTTCGACAAGCGGTCACCGGGAACTACCGTGAATTCCGGCGAGAGTCGGCCCGGGCCCTTTGCGTATCGAACGGTAATGGCCCGGGCACGAATCCCTTCCAGAACCGAAACCGCACGCGAAGGTACACCGCTATATCCACCAAACCTCGGCTCAGCGGCATCTTCGCCGATCAACGCAATTGACTTGAGCGACGCTGACAGTGGCAGCACTTGTTGCTCGTTTCGCAAAAGAACGATCGACTCGCGTGATGCATTACGTGCGAGAGCTCGTTGCGCGGCATTGTCATTCCAGTAAGCCGCACTGTCAGGATTCATAAATGGCCGCTCGAAAAGACCGAGCTCGAACTTCGCGCGCAGCACATGCGAAACTGCGGCGTCGATCACAGAATCAGCAATCGCCCCGCTCTTGAATGCCGCGAGATAAGGGCGATGCTGTGGCCATGACGACTGAAAGATGACATCGAGTCCTGCATCGAGCGCGTTCTTTGTTGCTGTTGCGGTGCTCGCCTCAGTGTTGTGAAGTACCGTCGCACCACCTGTTGCAGCCTGATCGGAAATGACGAAGCCGGTGAACTTCCAGTCATGCTTGAGTGTGTTGTTCAGCAGCTCCGAGTTCTGCGTGGCAGGTACACCGTCCACCGAGTTGTATGCCGTCATTATCGAGCGTGCGCCACCTTCCTGAATTGCTGCGATAAAGGGCGGAAAGTGAATCTCCTCGAGCACTCGCCTGCTTACTTCGATCGGGTAACTGTCGCGCCCGCCCTCCCCCACATTCGCCACAAAGTGCTTTGGTGTTGCGATCACGCCGTTCTGCTCGAAGCCGCGGACGAACGCCACACCGATCCGGGACGAAAGCAGCGGATCTTCTCCGTACGTTTCCTCCGTCCGTCCCCAACGCGGATCAGTCGCAATGTTGATTACCGGAGAAAGACCCTGACGAATCCCGCGACTCGATGCCTCGCGCGCTATTGCTGTCCCAACACGACCGACTAACGATGTGTCCCAGGTTGCAGCGAGTGCGATGGCCGCGGGAAATACAGTCGCGTTGTTCGCGAGGAGTCCATGCACGGTCTCCTCGAATGGAATCATGGGAATCCCAAGACGCGTTTTTTCTACGAAGTATCGCTGGATCGAATTGATCTTCTCGGCATGCGCTCGCGCTGTGACAGGGCCGCGAACCTGAAGACCGAAAATCCCGTTGTGATAGTCGTTCGTGCTGTCGTCGAGGTCCCCCGGAATCATGAAGAGCTGCCAGAACTTCTCCTCGAGCGTCATGCGTCCGAAGAGGTCCCGAACGCGCGCGTCTACAGAAATCCTGGCATCACGATATGGGAGTTGCTGCGCCGAAAGAGTGTTTTCAGGTCGGTCTGGATGCTGGAGGCCTCTGGAATACCTGTAGAGAACAAGGCGTCGCGCGCTGCCCACGCTTGTCCCGTTCTTCAGGTCGTATTGTACGCCGAGGATGTAGTCTGAGCCGATGTCCATTGGCTGGAACGCGGATGGGAGTGACACGTCAGTCAGCCACCGTCCCGTCTTGTCGAAAACACTCCATTTACTCGAGCTGAGAGGAATCGAATTCAGCTCACCTGCACCTTGAGCATCGATCAGGTTCGCGCTTCTGACCCATAGCTCTTCGCGGGCTGAAACAAGAAATTGCGAAAACGCAGGGACGAATTCCGCGAACGGAGCGTTCTGCATCTCTGTCTTGACCGCAATCGAATCCGCGCCCTTGTTCCAGTTGGCGCTCCATCCTCTAATGAATTCATCTATGTCGGCTTTCCTCACTTTCTGCCGCGTCCACGCGCGAATCCACGAAATTTCCTTACCAGTGTGAGGGTCGAGCACAACCATTCGGTAGTCGGTGCCGAATCCATAATAGAAGTGACCGTTGATTGCTGCCCACACCAGATGCGGATAGAACCACATCTGTCTTGCATGTCCCGATGAATCAGTTCCAAGCATCATCGCAGGCACCCTGCGGACTAACTTGAGCTCGCGATTTGGTGTCTGTAGAAAAAGATCGACTGAATCAGTAAATCGTTTTGCGGGAGGATGCAGCTGCATCCCGAGATTCAAGACACTCCAGAGCGAAGATCCATCGGGCAGGACAGCGAACAACGTGGTGATGTTTCCACCCGGTCTCGCAGGTAATCCCGCGAACAAAAAGCCGGAGGGCGTCGTGTCGTCTGGAGCTAATATCCATCCTTCCGCGCTCCCCATGATGGCGACGGTATCGCCGATTACACGCTGCAGCGCAGATATGTGGAGACTTCTGCTCGAGGCTGACTCGAGTGTATCCACTCGCAGCAGGAGACGATCCGCCGAGTAGAAGAGAAGACGATGCAGCGCTCCGTCTACCACGACAATCCTGTTCTTCAGGATCGCAGCACCGACGACATTGAGTGGCCCCGTCGGAAAAGCTGCCCGAAGATCCAGCGACCACTCTGGTTTCGAGCTGAGCTGGAAGCCCGATCGTGACTTCGGCTTTTGATTCTGGGCGCCGGCCGGGGAGTAAACCACGAGCGTCAGGAGGACCCATATCACAATCGTCTGAACGAGTCGCACTATGGGTTGTCCTTCCCTGTAGTCAGACGTTCGTGCATACTAGCCGAAGCAGGCTGGGAATCCCGCCTTTCCACGCGGTACTCATCAGAGAGGAATCCCATGGCGACTGTAAAACGTATCACAGACCTGGGACAGTATGCAGGCGTCCTTCCATACGCGAGCCAGATCTTCGGCATCTACCAGCCCCTCCTTGGCTGGAAATCAAAACTGATCTCGGAACGGTTTGCGCGCGGGATCGAGAACGACAAGCAGCAGATGGTAAGGAGCCTCCAGCGCGAAATTGCTCCTTCTCTCAGGATCGATTACGACGAAACTGGACAGCCGCGCATCGACATCGGCACTGGAGAGCTGCGGAAGGGTGCCAAGCGAAGATTCGACAGCCTCGTCCTCGACAGGATCGGAGAATCTCTGCCGCGCATCGAAGACTACGACGCCTCGATGTGGTCAAGCCACATAACGCACGATATTCTCGACAACATCCTGAAGAAGGATGTCGTTGCAGCTTACACCAAAGCGTTCGGTCAGCTTCGAGAGCTTGGAGGATCACGTCGGCGCTTCGACGATCGCACAGGCACTCCGATCTCCAGCGGCGCAGACGGGGAGGTGGCTGCGTTCGAGAAATTCCTCGCTCGCGAATCCCAGATTGCAGGCATGCTGCAGATTCTGGTCAATCAGGGTCAGCACGAAGTATTGAAGGGCATCTTCTATGTTGCGAATGACAGCACCGAGCAGGCAGGCGTCCTGGCGCGAATGCTTTCAGAGGACGACCCCGCAACTGCGACCTTCGATCTGAACAATCTCGATCCGACCGATGCCGAGCAGCTGAAAGGAGTTGCGCTGTCTCCAATCAGCGTAGTTCATCTTTTCAGGCAGTACTTCTTCGAGCTCGACACTTTCCTCGGAACTCCCGAGCGCCATGTATGGCTGAGCCCCGGATCGAGCGTTGAGCTGATAGAAGTCCACACCCGCAAGACAACAATCGAGCGAACACTCGAGACGAGCCTCGACATCCTCACCAAATCCGAAACCGCGACGACGACTCAGGACGAGATTTCGGAAGCGGTGAAAGATGAGAACTCGAGCGATATCAAAGCGGGCGCAAGCGTCACCGCGTCGTATGCTTCTGTTCAGGCGACAGCAAGCTTCGATTACGCAAGCTCTCAGAAGCAGGCTCGTGAGACTACGCACAAGCGCACACGCGAGCAGACTGAGAAGCTCTCGTCGGAGATCAGGAAGAACTTTAAGTCGACCTTCAAGTCGACGACTGAAGTGACTGACACCTCGAGCACGAGACATCTGCTCGCGAACAACACGAGCTCGCTCATCAACTACGAGCTGAGGCGAAAGATGCGCCAGGTCGGCGTGCAGCTTCAGGACATCGGGACGTATCTCTGCTGGCAGACATATGTCGATGATCCGGGCGCATCACTCGGCCTGGGAAAGCTCGTGCACATTGCCAAGCCCGCCGAGCTCGACGCTATACCGCATCCACAGGAGCTGCCTTCGCTGCAGCCGTTTCAGGAAGAAAAGCTCATCACGATCCCGTTCATATCGGCTGATGGCACAAACGCCGACAACGAAGGTGAGGTATACGTGAACGGAATCGAGACCGACAACTCCGAATTCCGCGGTAGCGAAGAGCACATTCAGTCCCGGTTTCATCAGGAGTTCGTGTGCCCGCGGCTCGACTACCAGCTGACCGATGTCGCGTTCGACGGACAGGGTAAGCCGATCACGGTCTCACGAGCATCAGCGATAGACAACAGCGCACTGCCCAAGGCGAGCTTTACTATCAATCTCGACTCTGCCGATTTTCAGGGACAGAACAGTCTTCAGGTGCAGCTCATTCTATACTGGTCGCCACTCGCCTCCGCCAATCAGGAAATCGACGCAAAGAACAAGGCACTTCAGGACCAGTTCAATGCGGCGGAGAAAGCAGCGTTCGAAAAAGCTGCAGTGGAGACGCTGAAAGAGCGCGTAGATGTCATCAGCAAGCTCAAGCCGCGGCCCGGCGATGATATGCGTGAGGAAGAACGGATAGTCATATATCGTCAGCTCATTCAGGGAATGCTTCAGAAGAACATTCCTATGCCTGATGATCAGACCCGGCACGTCGTCGCCGAGCTGATCAATTCGATTTTTGATGTCGACAAGATGCTCTATTTCGTCTCCCCCGAATGGTGGCGGCCACGCCTGCATCGCTCGGCACAGCAGCTCAAGGAAACTCCGGAGCCGGGGCCACGCCCGCTGATTGGAGTGAGAGGAGTTGAGGCGGTGCTCAACAGCGGCGTGTTCGCCGCTGCCAGGAACATTGCAAACAATTCGGCTCCGACACTGACACAGTCGAGCACAGTTGGATGGGGCGGTGTCGACGATCCGAATCGCGATAACTATTACATCACGAGTGACTCGGAGCCCGCAAAGATGGGAAGCTCACTTGGCTGGCTCCTGCAGCTCGATGGCGACAACATGCGGAACGCGTTTCTCAATGCTCCGTGGGTAAAAGCGGTCATGCCGATACGGCCAGGAAAGGAGAAAGCTGCGATCAACTGGCTCAAGGGCGTCGAGGGGATGAACGGCATTACCGACGACGTGATCTATCACTCGAGCACTCCAGGCGAGACTGACGTCGATGGTGATCCTCTGGAGGGACAGCCGCTGATCGATGTCCTCTTCGATCTCGCCGAGAAAATCAGGCGCAAGCATGAAGACGGAATCAAAATGGGCACCTACCCGAAATCCGGTGAGGTGATCGACCCCGCTCTCGCAGACCCGGGAAACACCGTCACTGCAACGCCCGTCGACAGAGTTTACGAGCACGGATTCTTTCCCCTCGAAGGAAGCTTCCGCGCAAATGTGGGCGGCAACTATGAGATCTTCGATCAGTGGACAGAGGTGCTTCCCACTGATCAGATCGTGCCCGTTGAAGTTGCCTACGATCCGAAGACCGGCCGGCAGATTTGAAGATTACTTTCGCGCTGAAGGAATTTTTTCAGAAGAAAGATGAGA
>DASROK010000312.1:0-4160 GCA_035646915.1 Gemmatimonadaceae bacterium | reverse complement strand
AACGGGATCATCGGAGCTCAGCACCGTGACGGCGCTCGTAAGCCTGATGCGCCTTGTCCGGGCCGCTGCCGCGCCGAGTACTACGGCTGGGGCGGAAACCACGTAATCCGGACGGTGGTGCTCGCCAACACCGAAAACATCGAGACCGACCTGATCGGCAAGCTCGATTTCCTCCAGCAAATCGAGAAGGCGTCGTTCAGCCGAGACCGTCTTCCCCGTCGCTGGATCGGGTGTTGCTTCGGCGAACGTGTATACTCCCAGCTCCATCCCAACCCCCCTGTCCGTTTAGGCGCGGACAGATGATATCATTTACCTATGGATTCTTCAGGTTTCAGTGCCCGCCTCGCCAGTCTCATTGGACAGGCGGCCGGGCGTGCAGTCAAAAATGGCCGCCGGGTTCTCGTCAGCCTTAGCGCCGGCGTTCCGCGTCGCGATCCTCTCGCCGCACTCGAGGCGTGCTGCCGATCGCTCGGCTCGGAGATGCAACTCGCTGACCATATTGCGCTCGGAATGGCGTACTGGGCCAGGCCATCGCAGAGCTTCGCAATGGCCGCGCTTGGCGCTGCAGCCGTTCTCTCGCCCGCAACGGCGAGCGACAGATTCGCCGCAGTCGATGACGAGTGGAGGCTGCTGCTATCTGATGCACTGATCGAATCAGATTCTGCCGAAATTCCTGCGGTTGGCCCCACCATCATTGGCGGCTTCTCATTCGATCCAGCAGGTCCGCAGACGAGTAGATGGATGGAGTTTCCCCGAGCGCACATGATAGTGCCGCAGATGCATCTTACGATGGTCGGGGAGGAAACCTGGCTCACTGTTTCCACGATGGTCGACAAACATGGGAACCCGGATCACCCTGTCGACCGCCTTGCAAGTCTTCGGCGCTTTTTTCTCGATGCCGGGCTGCCCCAGATACAGAACGAAGGCGCGGTCGTCGAGCTGACCAGCGACATGCCGGAAGACAACTGGGAGACAATAGTTGCTGAGGCAGTTCAGACAATCCGGTCAGGCGAGCTTCGCAAGGTTGTGCTCGCGCGTTCAGTGCATGGCCTCACTTCGGAACCTGCAAATCCATTTGCGGTTCTTCGCCAGCTCAGTGAGGCTCATCGTGACGCGCTCATTTACGGCTACTGGCGGGGTGACAAGGCATTTGTTGGCGCCAGCCCCGAGCGGCTCGTAAGCCTGGATGGAAATGCAGTCAGCGCAAGCAGTCTCGCCGGAACTGTGAAGCGGGGAGCGACTCCCGAAGAAGATGAGACACTCGCACGCGAGCTTCAGTCGAGCGCCAAGGATCTCGGAGAGCATGCTGCCGTTCGCGAAATGCTCCACGAGATTCTGTCTCAGGTTGGAGATCATGTTGACTCGCCCGATACTCCGGAAATTCTGACTCTCAGCAACGTGCATCATTTGCACACCGAAGTAACTGCAAACCTTCGGAATGGTTATTCGCTGCTCGATGTGGTATCCAGGATCCATCCTTCGCCTGCTGTCGGCGGATCTCCCCGCGCTCACGCTCTCGAGTTCATTCGCGAAAACGAAAATCTCGATCGCGGCTGGTATGCTGCTCCCATCGGGTGGGTGGACAAACGTGGCGGTGAATTCGCTGTCGCGCTCCGCTCTGGATTAATCGACGGATCGGCGTTCACCCTTTATGCGGGATGCGGAATTGTCGCTGACTCCGACCCGGCGCAGGAGCTCGTCGAGTCCACGCTCAAGCTCGACCCGATGCGCTCGGCAATTTCAGCTTCGTTCCACGTCGAGGATAGAGAGCTGATGGGTGTAGCTGAAAGAACAGAATGACGCTTTCGCCCGACCGCGCATCGTTCGCATTTGTTGGCGCATTTGTAGATGAGCTCGCACGCGCAGGAGTGCGGCACGTGTGCATATCTCCCGGCTCGAGATCGACTCCGCTCGCGCTCATGATTGCCGGGCATCCCAAATTGAAATCGTGGGTTCATCTGGATGAGCGCTCCGGCGCTTTTTTCGCACTGGGAATTGCACGCGCGCTCGGCGAACCTGTTGCACTGCTCTGCACTTCGGGAACTGCGGCAGCGAATTTTTATCCGGCGATTGTCGAAGCAAACGTTGCCGGAGTTCCGCTCATCGTGCTGACTGCCGATCGACCGCCTGAGCTTAGAGACGTGGGAGCCGGGCAGACAATCGACCAGAATCAGCTCTACGGCTCGCACGTGAAGTGGTTCGTAGAAGTCGCACTGCCCGATGCATCGCCGGCGATGCTTCGCTACTCGCGCACTCTTGCCGCACGCTCAGCTGCGACTGCGCGATCGACTCCGCCGGGACCGGTGCATCTCAACTTTCCGTTCAGGGAACCGCTGGTTCCTGTTCCTGTCGAGCCTGATCCGAGCGTTTCAGGCGATGACCTCCTGGCATGGAAAGGGCGGCCTGCTGGTGCACCGTGGGTGACAGTTGCCGATGGGTCGATGAGCGTCGATCAGATCGCTGTTGCGCGACTTGCATCGCAGCTTCTCTCGGCAAAGCATCCGGTAATCGTGTGCGGGCCGCAGTCCGATCCACAGCTGGGAGATTCGCTGGGCGAGATTGCAAAGGCATTGTCCGCGCCGCTGCTTGCGGACCCGCTGTCGCAAACACGCTGGGGATCGCATGATCGAACAACGCTCATCGATCGTTACGACGCGATTGTACGACACTTGAGCGCTGCTGATTCCCTTCGCCCGGATTTCATCCTGAGAATCGGAGCGATTCCAACGTCGAAGGCGCTCTTTCAATGGATTGAGAAACAGACCGACGCTTCGCTTGTCGTAATTGACGCAGCGCGATGGCCTGATCCTTCGAGCCGCGCGCATGAGATGATCCAGGCTGATGCACGCCAGCTTTGTGAAAACCTTCTGCCGTGTTTGTCGGGCTCGTCGCACAACGTGGAGTGGCTGAATCGGTGGCAAAGCGCGAACGACTTTGCCGGCTCCGCAATAGTCGACTATTCCGCGAAGCTAAACGAATCCTTCGAAGGCGGAGCTCTTGCCGAGGTTGTTGCCTGTCTTCCTGAGCGTGCAGCTCTGTTTGCGAGCAGCAGCATGCCGGTGCGCGATCTCGATACTTTCGGTGAAGGAGACTCTCGAATCATTCGCGTGATGTCCAACCGCGGCGCAAACGGAATCGACGGTGTTGTGTCGACTGCACTTGGTGCGGCTGCAGTTGCGAATGAATCCGAATCCGGGCCGCTTGTGCTCGTCATCGGCGATATCGCTTTCTATCACGACATGAACGGATTGCTTGCAGCAAAGACATACGGGATCGATGCAACGATTGTGGTGATCAACAATGACGGCGGCGGAATTTTCTCGTTTCTGCCGCAGGCGGCTGATCAGAAACATTTCGAGAAGCTGTTCGGGACTCCGCACGGTCTCGATTTCTCCCACGCTGCAAGCCTCTATGGCGCAAGTTACCAGCGGACTGATAACAGCGAGTCTTTGCGACGCGCGGTTACCGCTGGCATTGAAGGCCATGGGTTGCACATCGTCGAGGTTCGGACGGACCGCTCTCGCAATGTGGTTCTTCATCGAGAGGCATTGAGCGCAGTGGCACATGCGCTCGACGAGCACTGGAGCTGACCAGACAGATCGACGTCGGCGACTCCCTCACGCTCAATGTCATATCGAGCGGAGAAGGACCGTCGCTGGTGATGCTTCACGGATTTACGGGATCTGCCGAGACGTGGACTGACATTGGCTCACAGCTCGACACGCAATTCAGAATCATCGCGATCGATCTTCCCGGTCATGGAAAATCGTCGGCTCCGGCCGATCCTGCGCGATACTCTCTCGATCGTTTCGCGGACGATCTCTGTCGCGTTCTCGATGTACTGGATGTGGAGCGCTCATGCGTTCTTGGATACTCGATGGGCGGACGTGCCGCACTTCGTTTTGCGATCGCCCATCCCGACCGGGTTTCGGCCCTCATTCTCGAAAGCACATCATCCGGAATTCACGATGAGAGCGCACGGCAGCATCGCATCGACGCGGACGAGACTCTGGCTGCGCTGATCGAGCGAGATGGAGTCGAGGCATTCGTCGAGCGATGGGAAAGCCTTCCTATGTGGTCGAGTCAAAGCACTCTCGCGGATTCAGGTCGCGCGAGACTGCGTGCGCAGCGTCTTACCAACAGTGCGACCGGTCTAGCGA
>DASROK010000311.1:0-2185 GCA_035646915.1 Gemmatimonadaceae bacterium | reverse complement strand
CGGAAGATTCCGCTCGGTGAAGACGTTGATATCTCCGTGATAGCGCGAGGTACTCCTGGATTCACTGGTGCGGATCTCGCCAACCTTGTTAACGAAGCAGCTCTCAATGCTGCACGTTACAACAAGAAGCTCGTCGCAATGGGCGACTTCGAGTTGGCGAAAGACAAGGTGTTGATGGGCGCTGAGCGCAAGAGCATGGTGATCTCGAACGAAGAGAAGCGCGTCACTGCATACCACGAAGCGGGTCATACGCTTGTTGGTCTGAAAGTGCCGAACGCGGATCCGGTTCACAAAGTCACCATCATTCCGCGCGGCATGGCGCTCGGCGTGACGCAACAGCTTCCGGAAGGCGATCGTCACAACTACAGTCAGGAATACCTGCTGGGCCAGATCTCGATCCTGATGGGTGGTCGCATCGCTGAAGATACTTTCCTCGGCAGCATCACGACCGGCGCGTCAAACGACATCGAACGTGCGACCGAGCTCGCGCGCGCGATGGTTTGCGAGTATGGCATGTCTGAGATGGGTCCGCTGACCTTCGGCAAGAAGGAAGAGCAGATCTTCCTCGGGCGCGAGATTGCTCAGCATCGTGATTTCTCGGAAGACACTGCGATCAAGATCGATCAAGAGGTGAAGAAGATAGTCACCGCGCAGTATGAGCGCGCGAAGGCCATCATCGAAGAGAATCGCGAGACGATGATTCGTTTGGCTGAATGCTTGTTGGAGCGCGAGTCGTTGGATGGAGTTGAGATTCGAAGGATTGTCGCGGGCCTGCCGCTCGATGAGAATCCGTCAGTCCAGTCCGGCGACGGCGAAGACCGGCCGCAGTTGAAGGAGCCGACCGCGAAGCCGCTCAAGCCGATTCTGCCACCGATAACCGGCGGCAACCCGCAACCTGCTTAGTTCGGATTCAACGGCAGTTTTTGACAGGATTACAGGATTTTCAAGATTAACAGGACTCTCTTGTTAATTATGAAAATCCTGTAATCCTGTCTCACTTTTACTACTCCCATGAAGCGTGCATGGCATATCAAAGGTCGCACCTTACCAATCGGCGACCGAACGCTCATCATGGGCATTCTTAATGTCACCCCTGATAGTTTCAGCGACGGCGGACAATTCGTTTCTCTCGATGCAGCGCTTGGGCACGCCGAGCAAATGATTTCGGAAGGCGCGGACATCATCGACGTCGGCGGTGAGTCAACACGGCCTGGTGGCGAGCCGGTTACTGTCGAGGAAGAGATCAAGCGCGTCGTTCCCGTTATCGAAGCTCTAGCCCACCGCACCGAAATACCGATCTCAGTCGACACAACCAAATCCGAAGTCGCACGCGTAGCTCTGGAAGCAGGCGCCGCAATCGTCAATGACATCTCCGCGCTTCGCTTCGACTTCTACATCGCCGATGCTGTCGCGCGTGCTGGTGCAGGACTCGTGCTCATGCACTCACGCGGCACACCAGCAACGATGCACCGCCTGCCACCCGTCGCCGACATCATGCACGAAGTCACACACAGCCTCCGCGCGAGCATCAACATGGCCGAGCGACGCGGCGTCAAGCGCGAATCGATCGTGATTGATCCGGGAATCGGCTTCGGCAAATCACAGGACCAAAACCTCGAACTCCTCGCCAAGCTGGACCAACTCATCGCCGCCTTCCCTGATTATCCAATGCTCATCGGCACGTCTCGCAAATCCTTCATCGGCCGCCTCCTCGCCGACGAAACCGGCACGCCCGCACCCGCAGAAGATCGCCTGCACGGCACCCTGGCCACCATCACCACCGCCATCCTCCACGGCGCCCACATCATCCGCGTGCATGATGTGAAAGCCGCCGCTGAAACAATCCGTGTCGCGGAAGCGATCCGTGAAAATCCGCGGAACATATGAGACAATCGGGCGCCAATGAATACGCCAATCCGTGTTTCCCTCTTCATCCTGATGCTGTTCTTCGTCTCCGGTTTTGCGGAGTGCTATAAGCCGGTTACTAAGAATCAACTGCCCAATCGATTCAAGACGATCGGGGTACCCGCGTTTCAGATGGAGAGCCAGGCGCTGCGCTACAAAGTCGAATCGCGGTTTACGGATGCGGTGATGCGCGAGCTTGTGCATCGCGGGCGTGGGTTGCGCGTGCAGGGACAACGTGAGGGCGCTGACGCAGTGATCGAGGGCGTCATTAAGAAGTTCT
>DASROK010000310.1:0-5661 GCA_035646915.1 Gemmatimonadaceae bacterium | reverse complement strand
GCGTGATGCTTTTCCCCGTCTTTAGTCGAGATCATCCCACTGGAGAACGTGATCTCTCTCGAGATCCCGCCTTACTCGGCGGCCGATAACAGCATCCCAGTGAACAGGCGAGACGCCGGTGCCGGGACGCTTGTAAGTGAGCATCGACTCGCTGAGAGAATCTCCTTTACGAACATCGGCGTCGAGAACAATCGAACGGCGCGCATTCAACCGTGAGATTTCCTCGGTCTCGATCGGCTCCTTCGACTGATCAGATCCGATCAGCAGGTCGAGCCGGCGCACGTTCTCGATGAAAACGCGAAGGTCATTCGAGTCCATCGCGTGATAGTGATCGTTCCCCGGCAGGGTCTTGTCGTGAGTGAAATGCTTTTCGATCACTCTCGCACCCAGGATATATGACGCTGTCAGCGCAGTCATCGAAGCATCAGGAACTGTATGATCGGAATAACCAATCACAAGATCCGGATAGTCGCGTCGGAGGCCGGTGATCATTCCGAGATGCGCGTTCTCGTCAGCGGTCGGATAATTCAGCACACAATGCAGCAGCGACAGCTCTTTACAGCCTGCACTCCTTAAAGTCGCGACTGCATCCCGCACTTCATCGGCTGTCGACGCCCCGGTCGAAAGCACAACAGGCTTTCCCGACTCGGCGACCTGTCTAAGCAGCGGAGTGTTCGTGAGATCAGCCGACGCTATCTTGAAGAACGGCATCAATGGATCGAGCAGCTCTACCGCTGACTTGTCGAAAGGAGTGGAAACGAAATCGATCTCGATTTCCTCGCAGTGCCTTGCAAGCGCGCGATATTCCGGGGGGCCGAACGAATCGTACTTCTGAAACAGCTTGTGCTGCGATGTGGTCGGCTCTTTCGAGAGATCCCAGTACGCCGGAGAATGTTTCGATGCCAGCGTGTCGGCCTTGTATGTCTGGAACTTTGCGGCGTCGGCTCCGCCAGCTTTTGCCAGATCGATCAGCTTCTTCGCAAGGTCGAGCGAGCCCCCGTGATTAACGCCGATCTCGGCAATCACATAGGGCTGTGAGTCGTCAGTGATCAGGCGTGAGCCAAGTCTGATGGAAGGTTTAATCATAGAGCCAGTACTCGTGAAACCCACTGAGTGGGGAGCAACGGGTTTCCAGCACCGAGTACTGAGACACTCAGTTCGAACTCAGCACTCAGCACTGAGTTCTGGAAACCCGTTGCTCGCCACTCAGTGGGTCCCAACTCAAGAATGCCCGTTAACCTTCTCGACTCCATGCTTCGCGGACAGCTGATCGAGGTAGCCGTTCATCTGCTCGTGATCGTTGGTCATGTTCTCGTCGTGCCGGCGATACCGATACAATGGTAGAGCTACGCGATGAATCCTGTGCTTCTCCAGGAATCGAATGCGGAGGTCTTTGTCCTCATGAAGAAGAAACTGCTCATCGTATAATCCGAGCTCCACGAGCTGGTCGATGCGGAACATGATGCCGCATCCGATCGGCTTCTCCTCGCAGTTCATCCGCTCGATCACTTCGTCGTTGTTCGAGACGAGATTGTAATCGCACGCCACCGCATCCATCCACGGATTGAGCGCGAGATGCATGCTGAGAATGTTGATGTACTCAGTGTGCACGTAGTCGTCGCCGTCGATGCGCACTACAAATCGTCCGCGTGCCGATCGAATTCCAGCATTGAGGGAACCGGGCAGTCCCTTCCGCGTCTCGTTGTTGATGAGCCTGATCTCATTCTCGAACAGCTCGAGCGCGAACTTCGTCTGGTCAGTGCTCGCATCGTTCACGACAATCACTTCGTAATCGATTCGCGAATACGTCTGGTTCAGTATCGACCGGATGCACCGGCCGATGTACTTCTCCTGATTCCTTACTGCAACAACTATGGAAACCGTTGGTAAATGAGTCATAAATGAGTTAAACCGGTACCGGGTACCTGGTACCTGAAGTTATCGGACTATCTGCGGGCGTTTCATCTCGGGGCGCGGCTCCTCGCGATCGAAACCGGCTTCGGGGTCTTCCAGCATGATGCGCGACGGCAGAGAGAAAACCCCGAGAGGGCGAGACGGATCGAAATTGTCGTGCATGATGCGCGTGCCGGGCACTATCACCAATGGCGGCGTGAGGTCATCGAGCACGTCGTAGTCACGTGGCGACTGAAGCGCCTCGCTCACATGCAGGTATAGCGGATATTCACCGGGCCGGATGTACACCTCGGGAAGGTCGACCACGACAGTCGAGCTCGTTCCGGGCTGCACTGTTGTATCAGTCAGAACGTGACGCGCAGACGTGATCAGCTCGCGCGACAGTCCCGACCTGAGCCCGACGAAGATCGCGAGCCCGCGCATTGGCGCGTGAACATCGAACGAGAGACGGAAGCGAACCGTGTCGCCCATCGAAAACGTGTACCGCTCGTTGCCGTCGAGATCCTCGACCGAAACAGAAGTAAACCGCACAGCGCCTGAGCCACGACGATTCTCGGGGTTGTTCACGCCTGTCTCAGCATCGACCTTCAGCTCACGCAGCTTCTGATTGTAGACAGCGAGTGTCGAATCAGTCGGACCATCGGCAGCAACACGGCCGTGCTCGAGAAGAATTCCACGAGTGCAAAGCTGGCGAACAGCCTGGGTGTTATGGCTGACGAAGAACACTGTCCGCCCTTCGCCTGACACCTCTTCCATTTTGCCGAGGCATTTCTTCTGGAACGCTGCATCGCCCACGGCGAGCACTTCGTCGACGAGAAGAATCTCGGGCTCGAGATGCGCTGCAACCGCAAACGCGAGCCGCGTGTACATGCCGCTCGAGTACCGTTTTGTCGGTGTGTCGATGAACTGCTCGACTTCCGCGAAATCGACGATTGCATCGAACTGCCGCGCGATCTCCGATTTCCGCATGCCGAGTATCGCGCCGGAAAGGAAAATGTTCTCGCGACCCGTGAGCTCGGGATGGAATCCTGTTCCCACCTCGAGCAGTGCGCCTACTCTTCCAAAGATTTCCGCGCGCCCCCGTGTAGGCTCGGTGATGCGCGAAAGAATCTTGAGAAGCGTCGATTTTCCTGCGCCGTTCCGGCCAATGATCCCGACGACTTCGCCTTCCTTGACCTCGAACGAAACGTCCTCGAGTGCCCAGAAGGTTTCCATTGTGTCCGATCGCCCCATTGCCCGCTTCCACAATGTCTTGGGAAGCTCGATTACTTCCTCCTGCAGTGTTCGATACGGTTGGCGCCCGAGCGCGCGCGCAATGCGATATGACTTGGCGAGGCCCTCGACCTTAATCGCTGTCTGCGTCATGCGTGGTCCGCAAACCCGCGCTCAGTGCGGCGGAAAAAGAAAGCGCCACCAATAAAAACCAGAATGCCAAGCACTGTCGTCAACGCAACCATCGGGATTGTTACTGAGCTCGCGCCGAGGATCGCCCAGCGCGTCCCTTCGACAAATGCCACTGCAGGATTGATCGAATACAGAAGCCGATATTTCTCCGGCACCAGAGCCGCTGCGTACGCGACAGGGCTCGCGAACATCCATACCTGGAGAATGAAAGGCAGAGCGTGCGCGAAATCACGGTACTTCACGTTCAGCGCCGACAGCCAGAGGCTCACGCCAGTGGCTGTCAACGCAGCCAACCCAATGAACAGCGGCAGCGTGACGAGCCGCCACGTTGGCGCAATACCGTAGAACGCCATGAACACACCGAGCAGCAGCAGCGCTACTACGAGATCGATGAGCGCTGAGAAGGTCGATGCGAGAGGAATCGCAAGCCGCGGGAAATACACCTTGGTAATCAACCGCTGATCCGTGATCAGCGAATTTCCCGCACGCTGCAGCACCGCCGCGAAATAATTCCACACCACTACGCCGCTGAACACGAACAGCAGATACGGCTGGCCGTTCGATGGCAGCTTCGCAAAGCGGCCGAACATTACGCTGAAGATTAGTGCAGCAACGAGGGGCTGAAGAACCACCCACGTTACGCCGAGCGCGGTCTGCTTGTAGCGCAGCCTCACATCGCGGCCCGCGAGGATCATCAGCAGATCGCGATAGGTCCACAGCTCGCGAATGTTGAGCGCAGCCCACCCTCGCGTCGGCTCGATTACAACAGTCGGTCGCCGGGTGGCTGTGCTTTTTAGCGGGCTGTGAGCAGCGAGCGGAACGGTCACGAACTTCGCCGCGAGCTTATCGCGCGCGAGAGGGGGCGCCACGGATGCGTCAGGTCACCAATCGCTTCACGCTTGAGCTGCGAGTACTCGAGGAAATCGTCCGTCTGAGCCTCGCGATTCCGCGCCATGCGATCGCGCGCGAATGCAATGAGACACGCGAGGATCAATCCGACTATCATCCCGATTGCGGTCTTTCTCACGCCACCGCGCGGATTGGGACCAATCGGAAGCTCCGGCGGCTCGATGATGTTGATCACTGGCAGGTCCTTCACTTCCTCGATGCGCGCGGTCTCGTATGCCGAAAGAAGAGAGGTGTAAATCTGGTTGCGCATCAGAACCAGCCGGTCCAGCCTGTTGAACTCGAGAGTGAGCTGCGGCGACTGGCGGTACATCCGGTTCGACTCGAGAAAGTTCTCGAGCTCCGATTCCGCCTGCCTCAGCTCCGCCCGCTTCTCACCAACCTGACGCTCTGCAAACGCCCGCTCGGCCGCAGCCTGCTCCTGGCGCTTCTGAAGATTGAAGATGTTGAGCTGCGCCAGAAGATTTTGCGCGATCTGGAGCGAAAGCTCAGGGTTGCCTGTCGTTACCGTGAGATTGATGACTCCTGTCTTCGGCGCGACGGTTCCCTTCACCGCTCGCTGAAGCCCCTCCACCGTTTTCTTTTTCATCACCGGCGGACGGTCACGTTTGATACGGAAAATCTTCATGAGATTTCCGGTCATCACGCCAGAATCGGTTCTGATGCGATAATCCTTCTGCGCAATCGGCCACAGTATAGAGTTCATCTCCATCAGGTCCGTGTACATCTGCGGCGATGACGACGCATCACCATTGCCGATGTTCACGCCGAACTGCGCTGCGAGACCGCTGAGCTGGCTTTGCGCACGCGCACCCTTAGGCATGAACGCAGCCTCAGCCGTGTATCCCTTGGGCGACGTGATGCTCTGTAATCCCGCCCAGAATCCACCGAGCAGAGTGATGATGACGATCATCACACGATAGCGAAGCAGGATATTGAAGATCGAAACGGCAGAGATGGGCCTGTCGGGTGGAATGCTGAATTCTGCATTCTGACTGACTGCATCATCCGGAACAGCGATAGGCCGTGGATCGTTGACGAATGGTCGCGTCATGCTGACATCCTCGCCATCTGCGAGTCACGCGCGCTCAGGTACCACTCGTACGTCGATCGAATTCCATCCTCGAGTGAAATCTGCGGAGCCCACCCACGTGCACGAAGGCGCGAAGAATCCATCAGCTTCCGCGGTGTGCCGTCGGGCTTCGACGTATCCCATTCAACCGGGCCATCGTAACCGACAACGCCTGCGACGACATGCGCGAGATCCTTGATAGACAGGTCCTCGCCCGATCCAACGTTGTACAACCCGGTGACACCCGATTCCATCATCATGATTGCAGCGCGAGCTGCGTCGTCTACGTGAAGGAATTCCCGGCGCGCAGTGCCGTGACCCCAGAGAGTGACGACCGCGTCCTTGCCGGCGGCACGGTCTTCCTT
>DASROK010000309.1:0-4163 GCA_035646915.1 Gemmatimonadaceae bacterium | reverse complement strand
CTACTCGCGTCGTCGTCTCCTGATGCACGAGTCTTTTCACCGAATCCAGGATTCGCTTGGGATTCCAGGCACTGATCGTTCGAATGCTCATCTCGCAACTGCGGAAGGCAGAATCTGGACGAGACTGGAATGGCGCGCGTTGACGGAAGCCGTCCTCCGAACTGGTGCGATTAGAAAGCAGGCAATCACAGACGCCCTGACATTTCGCGCTCGACGCCGCGCAGCATTTCCCGGAGCGGCAGAAGAGGAACGCCAGCTCGAGCTCAGTGAAGGATTGGCAGAGTATACAGGGCTGGCGCTGAGCGGTCTTCCCAGAAGTGCGCTGAATGATCGAGTTGCTGTGCAGCTTGCTCAGTCCGAACCGCAGGAGAGTCTGGTACGATCCTTTGCCTATGCGTCAGGCCCAGCATACGCGCTTCTGCTCGACGAATCAGGACAGGCATGGCGAAAGAAAGTCGGGGCATCGAGCGATTTGTCAGAGATGGTTCGCAACGCGTACGCAATCGGCGCAGTAAACACGCCCCGTTCCGAATCTCTGGTCGACAGATACACTGGCGCGCGGATGGTCGCCGATGAACGCGCTCGAGAAGTTAATCGTCTCGCAAATGAAACCCGATTGAGATCGATCTTCGTAACCGGTCCGAGACTCAGGCTTCCGATGGCGGGCAATTTCAGTTTTTCCTTCAACCCCAACGGTGCGATACCAATTCAAGGTGTTGGAACTGTCTACGAGACGTCGCGAATCACCGACAGCTGGGGCGTCCTCGAGGTCGAGTCGGGGGGAGTTCTCATCGAACGCAATCGAGAGGGACTCGTATCTGGAATCACAGCTGCGAATCCGGTGGTCGAGAACGGAAAAGCGAGCGGCAAAGGATGGAAGCTCACGCTCTCCCCCGGCTGGATTGCAGCGCCCGGTGCATCGCCTGACGAATTCGTAGTCCGCAGAGAGAACGACTGAATCCAATCCTGCTAAATTGACGCGGTTGGACAGAATCCCACCGTTTTCACATCATGACAAGCAGCTCAACAACCATCGAACCTCAGAAAACACAAAGAGCAACTCTCATTCGGCGGGTTGCGAGCCGAAGCGGGATGCTCCCCGCCGCGTTCGTGATCTGGCGAACACTTCGTGAGTGGACGCCGTCGCTCGTTTTGCGGAATCGGCGTTTGCGTAAGAAGCATGAATCCGGAATACCGGTTCCACCCGGTAACCTGCTTTTCAGTGCTACCGGATCTCGCGACGTCGATTGGTTCCTGTCATCTGGCGAAGCAACCGCAGGTGCGTTCCGCGAGGCTTTGAAGAGTATCGACCGCCCGATCGAATCATTTGGAAAGATCTTTGAGCTTGGCTCCGGGTGCGGTCGCGTACTGCGGCAGTGGGCTGATGTTAAAGGACCTCGTTTCTTTGCATCCGACTATAACCCCAGGGGAATTGAATGGGGTCGCAGCAACCTGCCTTTCGTTTCTTTCGAAGTGAATAAGCTGGAGCCGCCACTACCCTTTGACGATGCTCAATTCGACTTGTGTTACGCAGTTTCAGTATTCACGCACTTGCCTGAGCATCTCCAGCAGCCATGGCTGCGTGAAATGCGCCGCGTAACCCGCCCAGGCGGGATATTGATCGTAACACTGAGCGGTGAAGGCGACCTGGTTCGGGTCACACCCGAGGAGCAGCGGAAGTTCTTCGCCGGAGAATTAGTTGTCGTTGACGAAAAGTTTGCCGGCACGAATATGTGCGGAGTGTATCATCCAGAATCGTACGTGAGGACTCACTGGAGTCCTTATTTCCGCTTGCTGCGATTTATTCCCGAGGGCGCGAAGGGAAGTCCAAAGCAGGATCTGTACGTGTTCGAGCGCACGGCGTAGGACAACTGGAATACTGAATTCTGAATTCTGACTAACTACGCAGTTGGTCAGCATTCAGCATTCAGTATTCCAGTTGTCAGACCTCGTCGATCTCGCGAATTCTTCTTTCGTGCCTGCCGCCATCGAATGCGGTGTCGAGCCAGGTGCGCACGATCTCCTTCATCACATCCTCACTCACCATTCGCTCGCCGAGCGAGAGAACGTTCGCGTTGTTGTGGGCCCGGCCGAGCCGGGCTGATTCGACGTTCCAGCAGAGAGTGCAGCGCACTCCGCGCACGCGGTTCGCCACAATCGCTTCACCGTTTCCTGATCCTCCGAGAACGATTCCGCGATCGTGCTCACCTCGCGCAACCGATTCCGCAACCGGCCGGATAAAAAGAGGATAGTCAACCGGCTCATCGGAGTTGGTCCCCATGTCGGTCACTTCATATCCTTCACGCGTGAGCATGTCGACAATGATCGACTTGTATCTGAAGCCTGCGTGGTCGGAACCGATTGCAATCCTGAATTTCATTTTCGAGTTGTCAGACAATTCGTGTGGCTGGCTAATATACGGATCGTATCATCACGGCGTCGGCTCAGGCCGTTTTATGAGCGTCTCGTACTCGTCGAATGGTGGTTTTGATGAAGTCCTGTCACTTTACTGACATGAAATCAATTCTTTCATCGCAGATTCAGCGCCTGTCGCTCGCGCTCCTGATGCCTGCTGTCGCTGCGTGTCTCAGCATCGACATTCCGGGACCTGAGAAGCTCGATGCAGGCGGACATCATGTGCTTTTCATCGGCAACAGTCTCACATACACAAACGATCTTCCAGAACTTGTCGCAGATCTGGGAGCATCCGTGGGTGATACGATCCGTGTAAGCTCCGTGGCGCAGGCCAATTTCGCCGTGATCGACCATGCACTCGGCTTGAGCAACGCTGTTGACGTGATCAAGTCGCAGAAATGGGATATGGTCGTTCTTCAGCAGGGACCGACAACTGTCGGGGTGAATCGCGACACACTGATCATCGCGACGAAGATGCTCGACCCGCTGGTGAAAGCTCAGGGCGGCGTGACAGCACAGCTCATGACCTGGCCACAATCTTCCCAGCCGGAGCTCTTTCCGGCGGTACTCGCATCATCGCAGGCTGCCGCGAATTCGGTTTCAAGGGGCGTGCTCATTCCTGCTGGCGAGGCGTGGCGTGCAACGCTCGAGGAGAATCCTTCACTGCCACTCTATGGCGGCGATGGTTATCACCCGGGCCTTCTCGGCACTTATCTCACAGCGCTCGTTGTATACGAGAAGGTGACACATCACGACGCGCGACTGCTGCCGGGAACCGCTACAGTGTTTGGAACGCCTCTGCAGACTGATGAGGCGACTTTGCGGCTGCTTCAGAGGATCGCGCACGAGACAGTAGCGAAGTATCCCGACTGATTTTCTCGTGGCGGCTAAATTGGAGCATGCTGCGAGATACTACACGAATTGCTGCGCGAGCTGTTCTCATTGTCGCGACAACAGCGATAGCCATTGGATACGCATCTGCTTTTGCGAGGGGAGGAGCTCCAGCGTGGGCGCCCTGGCTGCTTGCGATCGGTATCCCTGCGGCTCTGGGCGCGATCATGGCACTCGGTGCCGCGCGGGGAGCACGAGGACTTGGATCGCTTAAGCTTCCGTTCGCATTCGTCTTCGTTGTTCTGGCGATGGGCTTTTGCCTCGCTCTCGCAATACCGGTAACGGCGGGAAAACACGAAGCGATCCTTCTCGGGCTGCCTTTGCGGGCAGCGATCATCGTTTACGGGATAGGCCTCCTGCCGATTGTTGTCCTTCCCGTGGCCTATGCGATCACGTTCGATACGCAAACCCTCAACGAGGATGATGTTGCACGCGTTCGCGAACTTGCAGCGAAGACGCGAGCTCAACGCGATACTGAAGCAGCAAGGTGACCGTCATCGCCTTCATCCAGAGCGCGCTGCCCCACATCGACAAGCCGCTCGTCATTGGAGTTGGGTTCGCGTACTTCGCGGGAATCATTGCAATCAGTTTGTGGGCTGCGCGCCGCACGAAGACGGCAAGTGATTTTTTTGTCGGCGGTCACGGAATCGGCCTCATTGCGCTGACCGTTGCATCTGTCTCGACTTCAGTTTCCGGTTTTGCATTCATCGGCGGACCCGGTCTCTTCTACACGGTTGGACTCGGCGCGATGTTCATAATTCTTCCGGCATCCGTCACCAACGTCATGGGCGCGTGGGTGCTTGCGAAGCGAATGCGACTTCTTGGTGAAGCTCGAGGCTTGCTCACTGTGCCAGATG
>DASROK010000308.1:0-16535 GCA_035646915.1 Gemmatimonadaceae bacterium | reverse complement strand
GCAAGCGAAACCTGCTGCGGCGTATATGTGCCGGCATCCTTCAATCTGCCAAGGTGCAGCGACAACAGCTGCCCCTTCACGATCTCGGTGATCATATCAGCAAGCCGCTCCTGCTGAATCTGAAATCCCGCGATCGGTTTGCCGAACATCACGCGATTCCCCGCGTACGACAACGCTTCCTCATAACACGCGATCGCCGCGCCAATCGCACCCCACGAAATTCCATACCGCGCCTGCGTCAAACACATCAGCGGACTCTTGAGTCCACCTGACTTCGGCAGCAACGCATCAGCAGGCAAACGAACATCAGAGAAGACGAGCTCCGACGTATCCGACGCGCGCAAAGAAAGCTTTCCCTTCTGATCCTTTGAAGTAAATCCGGCGATATCAGTCGGAACAATAAATCCCCGAATCGACGAATCATCCTGAGACTCACCAGTCTTTGCCCAGGCAATCGCAATCTGTGCAGTAGATCCGTTCGTGATCCACATCTTGGATCCGTTCAAGACCCACGAGCCATCCGCCTGCTCACGCGCACGCGTGATCATCCCCGATGGATTGGAACCATAGTCAGGCTCGGTCAATCCAAAGCATCCGATGATTTCACCGGAAGCCATCAACGGCAGATAATGCTTCTTCTGCTCTTCGCTCCCAAACGCGTAGATCGGATACATCGCCAGTGAGCTCTGCACCGATGCAAATGACCGAACGCCTGAATCCCCGCGCTCGAGCTCCTGATTTATCAGCCCATAAGCAACGTTCGAAAGGCCGGCACAACCGTACTCCTCCGGCAAATTCGCCCCGAATACGCCCAGCTCCGCCATCTGCGGAATGATTTCCTTTGGAAAACGCCCATCTACATAGGCCTTTCCAATTACCGGAATTACTTTCTCGTCGACGAACTGGCGGATGCTGTCGCGAATCGCCCGCTCTTCCTCGGAAAGAGCGAAGTCGATGTTATAGATGTCTTGAGTTGGCATGACTCAAAGATACCCGCCTCTTCGCCCTCGGCGTAATTCCAACCGCACGCGATTTCGCGCGGAACTCGGGACCATGATCGACAGCACGCCCGGTCTCATCCTGCCACTGGTGAACCATCTCATGCAGCAGCGTCTGTAGAGCCTCGTCCCAGCCATGTCGCCGAATATGCCGGCGGCTGATGACGATTTCCTGCTTGTGCCTGGCCTGACCGCGCAGCGTGTAATGCCCCAGGCGCGATTTCATTCGACCCGACACACGAATAGGAATCGCACTCAGCTCCCCACCGAATTTCGCGGAATTCAATGCGCAATGCGCACGCGTCAGCTCGCTGACAAAATGACGATCAGGAGAACCCTCGAGATCCAGCGAAAGCTGAAAATCCCCTCGCAACAGGAACTTCCTTATCGATCGAAACAACGATGAGGTCCAGGAACAAAAGTGCTGCTCTCATCAGACCAGATCCGCGTCGTGACGTCAATTGTATCGGTACCGATGGAAATGACATTTACCGACGAAGGACGCCCGCCACGCGATCGGTTGGAAACCGTTCCCGCAGTCGATATCACAGTCCCCTTCTTCGTGTGCTCGATGTAATGCACAGACTCCTGATGATCGTGACCGCATAAAATCAGGTCGACACCCATCTGCGCAAAGCGCCCAAGAATCTTCTTCGTCGACTTCAAGCCGTGACGCTGCGAGAGCTCACCCTTGACAGGATTGTGGTGCATCACTATCACCCGCGCATCTCCCTCAGGCGCACCCCTGAACTCTTCCTCCGCAACGTCGAACTGCTCTTCACGAAGGTGACCGATGATCGAAATGTCGCGGACATTCCACGTGAGAGTAGCGAAGGAAACTCCCTGCGAAGTGTTCAGTCCGACAAACGTCGCACCCGGCACGCGCAGCACTGGCTCCAGATCGTGCGAGATGAACTGCATGTAGTTCGCGTACATCTTGTCCGGATTACCGATGCCGAGTGGCGACTTCCACCACATCACGTCATGATTGCCGGGAACAGTGATTGTCTTCGAAACCTTCTGGGCATCGCGAAGAAAAACGCGCGCACGCTGAAACTCCCCTGCCCTCGACCTTTGCGACAAATCCCCGGAGATCGCGACGACGTCGAACTTCTCACGCTGTATCGCTTCTTCAATGGCATCGATCTGCGCCGGCACCGCCGGGCGGCCAAAGTGAAGATCCGATACGTGAAAGACAGTAGTCGTCACGGAATCCTGAGCTATTGTGCCACCACCATGTCGGCGAATTTCGTCGCGAGATCACGCGCCAGCATGCGAAAACCGTAAGGGCTCATTGCCTCGGAAGCGATCTGCGGATCACGAAGCGTCTCCGCAATCACATCGTCTGCCCACGCTACACGCGAAGTCCGCGCATCGATCAGCAGAAGACGCACCGAACCCTTTCGCTCGTTGTTGCGAACATCGAGATGCACTTCGAGCGGCAGCAGCGTGTATCGAGCACTGGTCAATGCAACAAGACCGCGAATCTGGCTGGCGAGCGGCTCGGGCAACGGAGTATCGCCAGCCTTCACGCCGCGAATCCCGGCTGCGGGAAGATTGCGCGGATCACCACCGGCCAGTCCAGCATTCCGGTCGGCTGATTCGACAATGTCGCGTGCAAAAGTCCAGTTGTTCTTCACGCCGCGCTTGCGAAACGCGTCGGCAATCTCTTCATCGAGTATCGGAAGCAGCGATTGACCCGATGGAACGATGTCAAACGCCCCACCAGCGTTGGCCACCGAGAGATACTGGGTGGGAAGAACGAGCATCTGGCGCCCGACCATTCCAGCCAGCGGGGTGGTTGCCGCTGCGGACGCCTGTCCCTGCTTGGCACCCGACGACGAAGCACAACTATATAGTAGTGCGGCACCCGCCAGGGCCGCGAAAGACGCTCGGAACATTCGGCTTGGGGTTCAGATTGCGGGAAACTTAACCGAAACGCAATTTCACCGTCCATGCTGCTTATCCTCATCGCACTTCTCGGCGCCGGCAGCTTCGCCTGGCTGGCGCTCTCGCGCGGCGAGCCGGTAAACGCCGCATGGCTCCTGACCGCGGCTATCTGCACTTACTACGTCGCGTACCGCGTCTACAGTCGCATCATTGCGGCAAACATCTTCGAGCTCAACGACAACCGCGCGACACCAGCAGTAAGGCTCAACGACGGACGCGATTTCTCGCCCACTAACAAGTGGATCGTCTTTGGCCACCACTTTGCCGCGATCGCAGGACCAGGTCCCCTCGTCGGACCAACACTCGCTGCCCAGTTCGGATTTCTTCCCGGAGCACTCTGGATAATCGTCGGCGTCGCGCTCGGCGGCGCGGTTCAGGACTTCATCATCCTGTGCGCATCCATGCGCCGCGATGGAAAGTCACTCGGTCAGATGGCGAAAGACGAAATCGGCGCGATCGGAGGATACACCGCTCTCGTTGCGGTGCTCGGCATAATGATCGTTTTGATTTCAGTGCTCGGGCTTGTTGTCGTAAACGCACTGAAAGCGAGCCCGTGGGGCCTGGTCACGATCGCGCTCACGATTCCGATCGCTCTCGTTATGGGCGGTTACATGCGATGGATCAGACCGCATCGCGTCCTCGAAGCGACCGCAATCGGAATAGTGCTGCTCATTCTTGCGCTGTACGCCGGAAGATGGGTCGCCGAGAATCCGGCGCTCGCGCCGATCTTTACGCTGAGCGGCAAATCGCTGGCGATTCTGATAATGATCTATGGATTCGCAGCTTCCGTTCTCCCGGTATGGCTTCTACTCGCGCCAAGAGATTATCTCTCCGCATTCGTGAAGATCGGAGTAGTCGTCGCACTCGCGCTCGGCATTCTCATTGTGCTTCCACCGCTCCAGATGCCCGCGCTTACGCAGTTCACCAATGGAACCGGCCCCATCTTCGCCGGGAAACTGTTTCCGTTTGTGTTCATAACGGTTGCATGCGGCGCCATATCGGGATTCCACGCGCTCGTTGCCTCGGGCACCACTCCAAAGCTCATTGCACGCGAAAGTCACGCGCGTATGATCGGCTACGGCGGAATGCTGACAGAGTCGCTTGTTGCAGTGATGGCGCTGATCGCGGCCTGTGTTCTCACTCCCGGCGTTTATTTCGCGATCAACGCACCCGCTTCTGCAATTGGAACAACCGCGCTGTCAGCGGCTGAGGCGATAAGAAACTGGGGATTCACTTTGAATCCAGCTGACATGGACCTGCTTGCGAGACAGGTTGGCGAGACATCGCTTCTGTCACGCACAGGTGGAGCGCCAAGCCTCGCTGTTGGAATGGCTCACCTCTTCTCGCGCGTGCTCGGCGGCTCGAGCGCAATGGCGCTTTGGTATCACTTCGCCATCATGTTCGAAGCTTTGTTTATTCTCACCACACTCGATGCCGGCACGAGAGTCGGCCGATTCATGCTTCAGGATCTACTCTCGCACGTCTGGAAACCGATCGGACGTGTTTCGTGGTATCCCGCCGTTGTGGCTACGAGCGCGATCTTCGTGCTGATGTGGGGATACTTCCTCTATCAGGGAGTGATGGATCCCCTCGGTGGCATCAACTCGCTGTGGCCGCTCTTTGGAATCTCGAATCAGCTGCTCGCAGCCGTCGCACTTTGCGTTGGGACTACGGTCATCATAAGAATGGGAAAAGCACGCTACTCTTTCATGACGTTGCTTCCGCTCGCATGGCTGGGTGTCATCTGTCTAACCGGTGGCTGGCTGAAGATATTTTCCGATAACCCCAGGCTTGGGTTCCTTGCGCATGCGCGAACGTTCGAGGGAATCATTGCCACGGGCGTTGCACCACCTGGAGTCGCGTCGATCGAAGCTGCACGCCGAATGATCTTCAACGACCGGCTCGACGCCCTCGTTGCCGCATTTTTTATGATTGCTTTTGTCGTAATTCTCATAGAGTCTGCACGAGTGTGGTCAAGAATCCTGAGCGGGCGTTCTCCCGCGACGAGCACCGAGGTTAGGTTCATTCAACTGGTCCCTTCACACGAGATTTGATGCGAAAACTTCTGTTAGCTGTTCTTCTGGCGTCGCCACTGGGCGCGCAACAGGCACCTTCGACATTCGATTTCTCCATCAAGAACATCATGCGCGGGCCCGAGCTGTACGGACGCGTTCCGCAGGATGTCAGATGGAGCGCCGACAGCAAGTGGATTTACTTCAACTGGGTCGAGCCTGGTACGGACTGGAGAGAGACACCGAAGCGTTATCGCGTTCGCGCCGTCGCCGGCTCGAAGCCCGAGCGCGTGACGCCCGCGCAGTTCGACTCGGCCGGTGCGACTGCGACACGAGGCGATCGATCCGGCAACGGTCGATACCTGGCGGTGGAGTATGGAGGCGACATCTACGTCACCGACATGGTTCGCGGAACCACCAGGCGGCTCACGCAGACGAATGCAAGAGAGTCTGAACCTGTCTTCTCTACAGACGCGTCAAAGGTCTTTTTCATTCGCGAGAACAACGTCTACTCGATCAACCTGAATGACGGATTGCTTCAGCAGCTCACTGATCTGCGCGCCGGTCCCGCGCCGAAGGATTCGAGCCCGCCGACGGGTCAGGCTGGACGCATTGCGCAGCAGCAGCGAGATCTTTTCGAGGTCATTCGCGACAAGATTCGCGCAGACAGCATTGCGAAAGCAGCGCGCGATGAAAGAGCATCGAGAGCACTCAAGATCTTTTATACCCAGGCCGGCGAACAGCTTGCAAGCGTAACTGCATCACCATCAGGTGATGCTCTGCTGCTTACGACAAACATCCCGGCGCGGGGACAGCGGTCGAATGACATTCCGCGCTACATCACCGAGAGCGGTTACGTCGAGCAGATTCACGGCCGCGAAAATGTCGGCGACGTGCAGGACAAGGGGCGAGTCGCTCATATCAACCTGAGGACCGGCAATCTCACCTGGCTCAAGCCATACGCTACCGATACGACGGCCGGATTCGCCATCCCGCTCGGCTGGAGCAACGACGGAAAGTACGGCGCGTATTTCGGATTTACCGCCGACAACAAGATGCGTGTTCTTCAGGTCGTTGACGCATCCGGCAAGCAGACAACGCTGAGCAGCGAGCGTGACAGCGCGTGGATCGGCGGGCCGTGTTCGTATGGATGCGCGGGCTGGTACGATGACGGCCGCCGCTTTTTCTGGGTTTCGGAGGAGAGCGGTTACGCTCACCTCTACACCATTGCCGCCAACGGCACTGACAAGCGGCAGCTCACCAGCGGAAAGTGGGAAGTTCTCGACGTCGATCTCTCGGCTGATGGAAAAACATTCTACCTGAGAACAAATGAGCCATCGCCGGCAGAAGAGCAGTTCTACACGATGTCCGTCAATGGCGGCCCTCGCACAAAAGTCACCGCGAAGTCAGGACGTCACGTTGTAACTGTCTCGCCTGATGGTTCATTGCTCGCCGACGTGTACTCGTACGTGAATCGCCCGCCTGATCTTTTCCTGATGCAGAACAAGCCGGGCGCCGAGGAATCACAGCTTACGCTGAGTCCGAGCAAGGAGTGGCTGTCGTTCAACTGGATTGCGCCGAAGATCGTGATGGTCCCGGCGAGCGACGGTGCGATGGTCCCGGCGCACATCTATACGCCGCAGGATATGGGTGCGCAGCCAAATGGTGCGGCCGTGATCTTCGTGCACGGCGCCGGATATCTGCACAACGTGGGCAATTTCTGGAGCGAGTATCCGCGCGAGTACATGTTCAATCAGTATCTCGCGTCCAAGGGATACGTCGTTATGGACGCGGATTATCGCGCATCATCAGGATACGGCCGCGACTGGAGAACAGCGATATACCGGTACATGGGTGGTCGCGACCTTCAGGATCAGGTCGACGTGTCGAAGTATCTCACGAAGACTTACAACATCGATCCTGACCGCATCGGGATTTACGGCGGAAGCTACGGTGGATTCATCACCGAGTTCGCGCTGTTCACGCAGGCACAGTATTTCGGCGCCGGAGCTGCGATTCGCAGTGTGACCGACTGGGCGCACTACAATCACGGTTATACGTCGAACATCCTGAACACTCCGCAGCTCGACACGCTCGCATTTCGTCGCTCGTCGCCGATTTATTTCGCCGAGGGATTGAAGGATCCGCTGCTGATTCTCCACGGAATGGTGGACGTGAACGTGCTCGTGCAGGATGATATTCGCCTCTCGCAGCGATTGATCGAGCTCGGAAAAGAGAACTGGCAGATGATGCTCTATCCCGTTGAGGATCACGCGTTTGTGCGGCCGTCATCCTGGACTGACGAGTACAAGAGAATCTTCAAGATCTTCGAAGACAATCTTCCGTCGCGCGTTCCCGTGAAACCCGACACGCCGTGATCGATCGGATCGCAGCAGTCGCATCAAGTATCGCCCGCGGAATGCGGGCGATACTTGGCGTGCCTGATTACGACCGATATCTGGCGAACGTTCGCGAATGTGGATGCAGCTGCGCCCCGCTCACGCGTGAGGAATTCTACCGCGAAAGACTGAATGCCCGGTACAGCCGGTTAGGCTCGAGGTGCTGCTGAAGTTTCGTTCATGGGAGTCACCATCGACCGGTGAACCTTGAATTTCCTGTCGTAGGACACCGGAATCTCGTCCACGATCACAACCTCCAGCGTCGCAACACCCCATAGAACTTTCTTCACTGCTGTGCGAATCGCGTCGACCTCAGCTTCAGTGGGCGGCCTGACCGGAACAACCTGAAGCTCGAGGTGCGTCAGATCATTCTGAATTACCTGCAGATTCCGTATCCACGACGCCGCAATGAATGACATCCTCACGATGTCCTGAGGATGAACTCTCCGCCCTTCGGGAAGATTGAAGTACTCTCCCGTTCTTCCCTGAATGCTGCGCATTGTCGAAAATGGACTTCCGCACTCGCATTGCGCTGATCCCTGCACCACAACGTCGCCAAGGTTGTAGCGAATGAACGGCATTGCCATCGAGTGGAGACCGGTAACAACCAGGTCGCCCTGCTCTCCAGGTTCAGCGATGCGTCCGTCAACGACAACTTCCGCCAGGATCGTTTCGTCAGAGAAATGATAGTGCCTTGTCGCTGGACACTCCCCGGCTAGCAGGCTGACTTCGTGCGCGCCAATCATGTCGTACACCGGGGCCCCAAATCCCTCAGTGATCTGCTTCTTGACGTGAGGAGCCAGCATTTCACCACCTGAGATGAGGAACCTTGGCCCGCGAGTGTCTGGCGTTCGCATTGCTTTCCACTTTGGAGCAAGGTCGCCGAGGATGGTGGGCCAACCCATGATTACTTCGGGTTCGCGCAGAATGAGAATCCTCGCCGCATCCTCAATGGTCGACAAGTCGATCAGCTGCTTTCGATAGAATCCAAGCCGATCGGCGATGCGTCGTGGGAGCGCATAGTCGCGATGATGTCTTCCAATCGGGATGCGCGGCACCGCGATCACGTCGGCCCGCTTCAACCCGTACGCACGAATAGCGCGCCATCGCATCAGGTTGAGCTTCTGCTCTTCCGTCCAGGTGCGCATCACCTCGAGACACTGGCCTGACGATCCTGTCGTCTTTCGGACTATGAGCTTGCTCGCGTCGACGCCTCTCGCAAGCCGGTCACTTATCGAGGTCAGCTGAATATCCGTCCGTGACGACACGGGTATCCGAGCAAGCTCTGCTGCTGTTCTGATCGTACTCGCATCGACACCTGCCGCATCGAACAGCTTTCTGTAATACGGAACGTTCTCGTAAGCGTGTCTCACGAGCTTCCTGATCTTTCTGTCACGGAATGCGTCGATGTCCTCACGTGTCCGTGCATTCAGCGGCCTCAATGCGCGATACGCTGAAAGCCGATTGAGGGGATTGAGACTCATATTGTCCTCCGCTGTGGCGCGACGAAGAACATTCCCAGTGAAGCGAGAATGGCGAGCGATGCTCCGAAGAGAAATGCCGCATGCGGGCCGACTCGATCCCAGATTGCTCCGAAGATCAGCGATGCCGGCAATGCACCAAGCCCGATCGCGAGATTGTACCACCCGAACGCTGCGCCTCGACGCGCTTGCGGAATCAGGTCGGCCACGAATGCCTTCTCGGTTCCCTCAGTGAATGCGTAGAAGAGACCGTAAGATGCAAACAAAGCCCATGCATGCCATTCCGCTGTTGCGACAGCGAATCCGAAATACACCACTGCATAGACGGTCCACCCTGCGATGATCAGCGGCTTCCTTCCAAACCGGTCAGACAACGACCCACCCCATGTTCCAAGCGCGGCCTTGATGAGATTGAGAAACGCCCAGAGGATCGGTGCAAGAGCGACAGCAACCCCAAGCTGATTCGCACGCAGCAAAAGGAAGGCATCGGTCGAATTTCCCAGAGTAAACAGAAACACAATCCCGATGTAATACCAGAACCTTCCGCCGAGTTTCTGTTTTGTGTCGAGATGCGCCTCCGACGACGACGGCAGCTCCTTGTGCTCGACTTCCTTCACTGCAATAACGAGCACCAGGAACGCAAGCGCCCCCGGTATCGCTGCCATCCAGAAAACATGGCGCAGCGAGAGATCGAGCTGTCGAAGCAGCAGAAACGCGATCAGCGGGCCTAACACAGCACCGGCATTATCCATCGCGGCGTGAAATCCAAATGCTCGGCCGCGAGATTCATCATCGGTCGAGTCAGCGAGCAGAGCATCGCGTGGAGCACTTCGAATTCCTTTGCCAACCCGGTCTGTAACCCGTATCGCCAGAACCTGCACCGCAGTCTGGGCGATTGCCGTGAACGGACGCGCCACTGTCGCAATTCCGTACCCGATCACCACGAGCGGCTTTCGCTTCCTGACTTTGTCCGACCACCATCCGCTCGCGAGCTTGAGCAAGGCCGCGATCGACTCGGCTGTTCCTTCGATCGCGCCGATGAAGCTCGCATTCGCGCCAAGTACCGTGCTGAGGAACAGCGGGAGAAGGGGATAGATCATCTCCGTCGCTACGTCGGTGAGGAAGCTGACCCCGCCGAGCGCAACGACGTTCCTGCTCAGCCTGGCGGCGATACTCTCACCTCGGAGTTGTCACCAACCGTGACTTCGCCGGCTACTCCCTCGAGAACAGTGTCATCCCCGATCAGCGAGTTCGTGATTGTAGATCGCGCGATGCGTGAGTTCGTACCGACAATCGAATGGCTCACCTTCGAGTTCTCGATGACGCTTCCCGCCCCTATCGACACATTCGGCCCGACAGTCGAGCCCTTGAGGGTAACGTTGTCTTCGATATAAACAGGATCCACAATGGTTGAATCGCCCGCTCCTTCAGGACGGCGCGCGCGTCCCTTCTGAAGCATGGTCTGATTTGTTTCCAGCATCGTCTCGATCTTCCCTGCGTCATACCATCCTTCGACGTCGATCACTTTGATCTTCGCGCCCTTGTCGATCATGTACTGGAATGCATCGGTGAGGAAATATTCGCCCTGGTTTTTGGGCGACGCGAGAACATGATCGATTCCCTCGTAGAGCAGCTTCCAGTTTTTGATGTAATAGAGTCCGATGTTCGCGGCTTTCGAGATCGGGGTCTTCGGCTTCTCCACGATCTTCGTCATGTTTCCGTCCTTATCGGTAACAACGACTCCAAAGCGCTGGTAATCCTCAACTTCTTTCGTCCAGATGATCCCGTCAGCGTCCGTACGATTGATGACCGTCAGGTCGGCATCGAAGATCGTGTCTACGAAAATGATCAGCACAGGCTGGTCGATATAGTCGCGCGCGAGCGCAATCGCGCCTGCGGTTCCATCCTGCACCTTCTGCTCGATGAAAACCGCCGGGACGTCGAGACTTTTGCGCGCAAAATCCTCGACTTTTTCCTTGAGGTGACCAGTGATGTAAACAATCTGCTCGATGCCCCCGAGGTCGCGCAGCTTGTCGAGCACATAGGACATCACCGGCTTGCCGGCAACGCGCAGCATCGGCTTCGGCGTGACGTGCGTGTGCGGGCGGAGACGTGTTCCCTTTCCCGCGAGTGGAATGATCACCTTCATGGTGCGCTGGTACCCTCTCTTCCGTATTTGTCTGAAAGCCTCACGACGTCATCGAGCTCCGGCGTTGATACCTCGAGAACATCGCAATCGGTGACGGCTTCCATCTGGTGAATTGTGCCGGGTGTTATCCGAAAGGATTCGCCCGCCTTGAGGCACATGTCCTCGAGCGTGTCACCCAACTGCACGCGGTAGACCAGCTCACCGGTGAGCAGATACACAGTCTCATCCTTTTTGTTGTGATACTGCACAGATAGTGAATGCCCGGCTTTGATGTGGAGCACTTTGCCAACGTATCGGTCGGTGTGGGCCCAGATCGTTTCATGCCCCCAGGGCTTGGGCACCGTCGTGATATCAACTCGCCCGCTATTCTCTGATTTCATCTGGTAACTGGTGGCGCGGTTCTGGTTGTTTTTCGAACCGTAAATATATCGGAACCGGGCACGCTTTCTGCCTTTCCGTCAATCATGATCCTGGCTCCGAAATACCTGCCGCGACTGGTATCGACGGTCGGCCTCTTTACACGCTACGGCCTGCTCGATTTTGCAAAAGGCCAGGGCCTTCTCACGCTCCAGGGAGCGCAGCTCGATAACGAGTCCAAGCCGGATGATGGCGCGCAGGCCGGCAAGGCGGAGGCGTTTCGGGAAAGGTTAGTCGAGCTCGGGCCCGCATACATCAAGCTTGGACAGATTCTCTCCACCCGGCCCGATCTCATTCCACCGGCTTATGTGAAGGAGCTGGAGCATCTGCAGGACAGCGTTCCCGCAATGTCGTTCGACGATGTTCAGAAATGCATCGAAGAAGAGCTCGGCGCAAAGATCAACAAGCTCTTCGACTCTTTCGACGAAACACCACTGGGCTCAGCTTCACTCGGTCAGGTGCATGCCGCGAAGCTCCGCGACAGACGAGACGTTGTGGTAAAGGTTCAGCGCCCGGGCATTCGCGAGATCCTTGCAGACGATATCGAGTTCTTCCGCGAGCTTGCGGAGTTTCTGGCAGCGCATACATCGGCCGGCGAGCGAGTAGATGTAATTGGTGTGGTTCAACAGGTTGAGCGTGCGCTGGCTGACGAGCTCGACTATCGCACTGAAGCGAGAAATGCGGCGAGCTTCAGACGATCACTCGCGGGATTCCCGCATATACTGATTCCGCGCGTGATCGACGCGTACACTACGCACAAGGTGCTTACCACTCAGCGAGTGCGCGGCGTGAAGATCAGCGAGATTCCGCCGATTACGCGCATCGAGTACGACTTCGAGCAGCTCGCCGATGAATTTGCGCGAGCCTATCTGCACCAGATAACGGGCACCGGTCACTTCCACGCCGATCCGCATCCCGGCAACATCTTTCTCGTACTTCCTGGGCGCGAGAACCCGCTGACTCCTGCGGAATCGGCAGCACTCGATCGCCGCAGTGAAAGCCGCAAGGGCGCAACTCCGCTGGTCCGGTCTGAAACGGAAGCAATGCGCGAAGCAACGGACGTCGCCGATCCTGACGATCCCAAGCTGGCAATGATCGATTTCGGGATGACAGCGCACCTTACTGAATCGATGCGGAATGCTGTCGTTCGGCTTTTTCTTGCGATGGCGGAAAATCAGGGCGACGCAGCCGCCGAAGTGCTCATCGAGATTGGGGAGCATTCAGAAACCTTCGATCGCACAGCGTACATTCGCGAAGTCTCTGCCGTTGTTGCAAAGCACGCCAACGAAACTGTAGGCGATACCCCCGCGGGTCTCGTTCTCTATCAAATGATCAGCATCGGATACAGCGCAGGTCTCAAGCTTCCTGCCGAGCTGACGCTTCTTGCGAAAGCATTGTTCAACCTGGACGCTGTAACGCGCGCGCTCGATCCGTCGTTTAACCCTTCCGAGACAATGCGCGACTACGCCACGCGCATCGCCAACGAGCGTGCGCGTCGCGATCTGAGTCCAAGGCGACTGTTTCAGATGGCGACTGCAACGAGCGATCTGGTGAATGCTCTTCCCCGCCGACTCGACACGATCACCGAGAGAATGTCGCGCAACGACTTTGCGTTTCGCATCGACACTCCGCAGCTTCCGATGCTGTTAAAAGGAATGGAGAAGATCGCAAACCGCATATTCGTCGGGCTTGTTCTCGCCGGGCTTCTCATTGCGTCGAGCACTCTCCTTCAGTATTGGCGCCGTCTCGGCGTCATTGCGATCGTGATCGCGGCCGGCCTTGGCCTTTGGATGATTGCCACAGTTCTGATCAACGATCGCCGGAAAGACGGCGGATCAGGCTAGATTTTTTTCCGTCGGTTAACGGGCCGACGACAATGCCTGCCGAAGATCGAACAGCAAATCTTCAACATGCTCGATTCCAACTGACAGGCGAAGCAATGAGTCAGTGATTCCTGCAGCCTCGCGAGCTGTTGCCTCCATCGACGAATGAGTCATTGTCGCAGGATGAGCGACGAGACTCTCAACCCCGCCAAGCGATTCCGCGAGTGTAAAGCATTCGAGGCACCCAAGGAATCTCTCGACCGCACACACTCCGCCTTCCAGCTCGAAACTGATCATGCCCCCGAATCCGCTCTGCTGCGATGCGGCTACCTCGTGTCCCGGATGCCATGGGAGCCCGGGATAGTAAACCTTCGAGACGGCGGAAGATTTATGCAGAGCGTTCGCAATCGCTGCCGCGTTTTCTTCATGAATCCTTATGCGCGCGTCGAGAGTGCGGATTCCGCGCAACGTCAGAAAACTGTCGAATGGCGCGCCCGTGATTCCGAGGCAGTTCGCCCACCACGCGAGCTGTTCACCGAGTGCTGCATCTTTCGCTACAACTGCTCCACCGACGACGTCGCTGTGCCCGTTCAGGTATTTCGTCGTCGAATGCACCACGAGATCAGCGCCCAGCTCGATTGGCTTCTGAAGCGCCGGCGAGAGAAAGGTGTTGTCGACCACAACAATCGATCCCGCCTCATGACCAGCCGCCGCAAGCGAATTGATATCGGCGATCCGAAGCAACGGATTGCTCGGCGTCTCGATCCACAGGACACTAGGCCTCTGACGCTGGATTGACTCGGAAGCCCCGCTATTCGTGAGATCCTCGAACGACACCCTGAAGTGACCACGGGCAGCAAGCGATCGCAGAATGCGATGCGTCCCGCCGTAGCAATCGTGAGTTGCAATGACGAGGTCGCCTGGATTCACAAGCTGAAGCGCAAGCAGCACCGCAGACATTCCGGAGCTCGTCACGATCCCTGTCGTCCCACACTCCAGATCTGCAATCGCGTTCGCAAGATGATCACGCGTCGGATTTCCTGAGCGCGTGTAGTCGTACGCTCGCTTGTTGTTGAATCCGTCGAAAGAAAATGTCGAGGAGAGATGAATCGGAGGAACCACTGCACCGTGATGCTGATCTGTCGCAATACCGGCTCTCACTGAGCGAGTACATGGACGGCGCTGGTGCACGACCTCAGTGTCGATGCATGTCATACTCCAACTCCTGCGCGAGCGTGGAGTGCGCGCGTTACGATCGGTGCAATCAGCTCCTGGTCCTCGAGAAACGCATCGTGACCATGAATTGAGCTCACCAGTGAAAGCTCACACGGGCCCGGGATGGCTCCTGCAAGTGCGCGCAGCTGCGACGGAGGAACGAGATAATCCTCGATGACACCGACGAGAGTTGTTCGACAGGTAATTGTCGTCGGATTTACAAAGTGCCGGTCCAGAGACTGTGACAGGGCCAGAAACCTGAGCGGCGGGCACTTGCTCACGAACTGGGTCCCCGCGAGAGTGAGAAAGCGATCGATCTCCCGTTCCCGCTCGAGTGGGTCATCGAAATCGAACCGGCTTTCCAGCTCGCTCGCGGTGGAGTAAGTAGTCATCGCCATTCCCCGTGCAATGCCGAGCGCCTCTGATTCCAGACCGGCGCGAAACCCCAGCTCGACAACTTTTCGCTGAAGTGATCGGTGAGCCGTCGCGGAAGGCGTGCTCTGATGCGCCGCGCTGATCACGATCAGCCTCTCGACTCGCGACGGGTAAAGCTCAGCGAGCGAAAGAGCTACCATACCGCCGTACGATGCACCCACAACAGCGTGCAGCTTACCGATGCCTGCCACATCGAGTGCATCGAGAAGCGCACGCGCCTGATGATGCGTCGACAAGGCATCGTCGCCTTCGCCGCCGAGGTAATCCATGCTCACGACTCTGAACTGGAAAGTGTCGATCGGCTTTCCTGGTCCGACGAATCCATCCCACCACCCGGGATTCGGATTCGCCGCCGTCGCGGTAACGTGACGCGAAGAGGAAATTCCGCCGAGCACCACAACTGTCGGGGCGTCGATTCGGCCAGTGATCTCGATTGCAGTCATGACACCTCCCCGCTTATCACGGGCAGCTCCACCCGTGCAACTGCAACCTGCGCATCGCCGGCAATCTTTCTTTGAAGCTCGGCGCGCGTTGCGGCAAAGACCTTCCACCCATCTCCGTTCGCCAGGAGCCAGCGATGAGTTCTGTTATCCTCGACGCACTTGAACTGAGTGCCCCGGGCGGAGCGATCGTTCGCGCGAGGCTGAGTGTTGAGAATGTCACCCAGCAATGCGGTTGCTGTTGGAGCGCCGCCCGCTCCAGGTCCTGAAACCGTGAGCGGCGCACTCCAGCCGAGGTCGACTTCAATACGGTTGTCTTCGAGCTCGGTGCGCGCGAACGAATGGTGCTCAGGAAACACGACGGGCTCAACGAATGCCGAGACATCCTGCTTTCCCACCAATTCTGTCTGTCCGAGAAATCGCACTTTGCCGCCGAGGGTGCGGGCAGCATCAATCAGGCGTGGTGTGTGCAGCGTGATTCCAATTCTGGGAATTGTGATTCTGGAGGGAGCGATCCCAAACGACATCCACGTGACGATTGCCAGCTTCGCTGCTGCATCGCGGCCATCCAGATCCCTCGAGCAGTCCTGCTCAGCCAGTCCTTTCGCTCTCGCTTTTTCGATCGCGTCTGCAACGCTCGCTCCCCGTTCGATCAGCGTGAGCACGTAGTTGGATGTTCCGTTGAGAATTCCCTTTACCGATCGAGGTGTCGAGCTGCCGAGGAGGTCGCGCAGGAGTGCTATCACCGGTGCACTGCCGCCGACGGACGCACCGAAGTCGAGCGCCGCAGATTTCTCGCGCGCAAGGAGCGCAAGCTCGGCTCCTTCGCTTGCGATCAGCTCCTTGTTCGACGTGATGAAGCGGCGGCCTTTCCCGAGAGACGTCCGCGCAATTTCACTCGCGGTCCCGGTTCCACCGATTGCTTCGACTACGACGTCAGTGTCGTGCGAGAGAAACTCATTCCTGTCACTGGTGAAGACCGATGAGGGAAGTGGTAAACCCCGGTCGCGTTGCGTATCGCGCACCAGCACTCGCGAGAGCTCGAGCCGAACTCCGTATCGTGACTCGATTGTATCGGCAGATTCGTCGAGCAGGCGCACCAGCGCGCCGCCTACAACTCCACATCCAGCAAGTCCAACACGTACTGTCGCCGCTCCCATTTCGCGGTCCCTCTTTCTTAAGGTTGATCCGCGAATGCAGAACGCCCACGGAGGTG
>DASROK010000307.1:0-2351 GCA_035646915.1 Gemmatimonadaceae bacterium | reverse complement strand
CCTGTTTCTTTCCCTGCGCTGAAGCGGGTGCGATCTTGCCGGCAAGCTCCGTGAGACCGGCGACCAGGCTCGATGCATCGAGTTTGTCTGCCTGAAGCTGCGACGTAATGCGATCGAGCTCGGTAGACAGTCTCTCGCTCGTTCGATTCAGCTCGTTTGTGAAATTCGCACCCTGTTTCAGGAGATGATCGCGAAGATCTGCGTCAGCGAGACCCGCGGCCTCCTCGAGACCGGTATGCCGCTTCTCGAGACTTCGGATCGAATCGCGGAGCTCTGCACTCAGCGCCTTGAGGTCATCGACACGCTTTGTTCTCTCTGCGATCAGTCGCTCGGCATGTCGAGCGAGCTCTTTCTTGATTGCGTTGTCGAGCTCGGTGACCTGTCTCTCGAAGTCCGCCCGCATCGAGCTCGTCTCGTGCGCGAGTCTTTCATCGAGACTCTGTATGCGCTGGTCCACCATGCGCATCTGTCCGCCGAACAAAAGGTCGCGGACCTGTTCAATGCTCTCGGGTGCAGGCTGAGCCGCCGCCGCACCGTTGCCATTTTTTTTCTGCTGTTGCTGCGCCGCGTTTTTGGCCATTGTGAGGCCCTCCGAGTCGACTTTCTCGAACGAACATACGATAACGCAACCGCGTCGGCTACTTGGTGGGGGATAATGCTCGGGGCGGGGATCGAACCTGCATGGGCTTTGGCCCAGGGATTTCAAGTCCCGAATCGAGAAAGGCCACTGCGCTACCATATTTACAGGCGCTTAGTGAGGCTGACTTCCTTTTCCGGTTCGTTCCACGAAAAACAAACGCATGCGCGTAGACATTCTCGGCAATAACAAGGCAAGCTTTGTAAAGCCAATGGCGGATGGCCTCAGCCGAATGCTGAAGAGCTGTGGTGCCGAGGCTCGAGTTCATTACGACGGTGTGGAGCGCCTGATGCGCCGCCCCCTGATCGACACATCCTCACTTCGGTCAATTGCGGGATCGTCAATCCGATTGCGGTCAACGTGGAGAAATCTTTCGGAATTCATTGATCGTCTGGACGGAACGGATTTGATCGTCGTAGTGGCGCACGTGCCATCCAGCTTCTCGCCAATGGTGCTGCCGAATGTGGAGCTGCTCCGCCGGATTTTTCCGGATGTGCCGATCGTTAACTATGACCTTGTGTACCTGCCGTCACTTGATAGCTGGTCACGAACGATCTTACGGGATGAGCCCACTCAGCTCGCACCCGAAAGTCTCAAAATGTTCTCACGGGGCAAATTCGGATTAGAGCGCTACGACTGGTACCTGCTCGCATCGGTTGGTGGCTACATCCCTCTGGAGCAGCGAGAGCACCCGTATTCGCTGATTGGCATCGATATCGACGACGGGTTCCTCTACCCCGATCAGCAGGATTTCACTGTGCTCGTCGATTTCCCTCAGACACGTGGCGAATATCCGAAATACCGGGAGATCCAGCTGAAGGCGCTGGACCTTGCCGGCATCAAGTACAGAACGCTGGAGGGTCGCTACACACGCGAGGAATTGCTTGCCGTGTTCCGGACATCATCGGCCCTGCTTCTGGCGCACGCAGAATCTTTTGGCCTGCCAGTCTGCGAAGCTCAGGCTTGTGGTTGTCTCATCTTCACCCCAAGCCCTCATTGGGTTACCGCTCACTGGCTGGGCAAGGAATACACAGCGCAGCGGTCCCCCGCTCTTTCATCGAACTTCGTGGTTTATAACAATGAACCGCAGAGTCTCGCAGACGAGCTGCTGCGAGCTCGTGATAATTTTGATCCCCAAAAGGTCCGCACAACGTTCGAGGCACAGCAGCCAGAATTGTTCAGGGGTGACCGCGCTGCCCTGCAGAATTTTCTCAGCGCGGTGGAATCCGGAAAGGTTCATTCGCAGCTTCACCGGTCGCATGCAGACATCGGCCGAAAATCAGCCTGACCTGATTTGGTGCGAATCTTCAAACAAAGACTGACGGTGCTGAAGAAACAATCGGGCCTTAACCCGTGGGAGGCCGCATTCGCCATCCTCATTGTGGCGCTCATCGTCACGGTGGTGGCGACGTTCCGCAGCTACGGCGTTTCATGGGATGACGAGTTTACGCGAGCGCAAGGAGCCGATTTTATTCGGTGGTGGACGTCCGGCTTTCGCGATCGCGTTGTCCTGAGCACGATCACGAGCGAATACATCTACGGCGCTCTGTTCAGCGCACCCGCCGCTGCACTGGGCGAGATCCTGCCATTCGGAAAATACGAGAGCATCCACCTTGCCATTGCGCTGGTAGCAGTATTTGGCGTTGTGATAGCGTTTCTCATTGCGCGCCGGCTGGCTGGCCCGCGTGCAGGATTTCTGTCGGCGCTCTTGCTC
>DASROK010000306.1:0-5633 GCA_035646915.1 Gemmatimonadaceae bacterium | reverse complement strand
GCGTAAGTGCGGACGGTCTTCTGCTCGCTCGTAGTCAGTCCGAAGCTTTTGAGCGATGACAGAATAAAACCGGTAGACGGCGTTACGATCGCGAGAGAGAGTAGCGCTGCGATGCGCGGTGATGCGCCCATCATCAGGCCGATTGCAACCGCGGTAACCGTGGCCAGTCCTGCCCATATTGCCCCGTGCAGAATGAGCGGCCTCACGCTTTCCCTTAGCTGCTGCCCCTCTATCTCCAGTCCCGCAAAAAGAAACAGCGCGACAATCCCCAGAGTCGACAGAAGATTGAGCGTTGGATCATGTGGAAACCATCCAAGTGCTGTCGCTGCTGCTCCCATGATGAGGCTTGTGACAGCGCCGGGGATTCTGTATCGCTGAAGAAGTTTTGGAACGAGAAAAAGCGCGAACAAAAGTCCGATGAAGCCCAGCTCTTTCGGGATTCGCTCCGGAGACGGCGGTGGAAGTGGAGCGGGCGAGGACAGCGCCTGAACGATCAGGTCACGCTGTATCTCGTTTCTCGCTGAATCGACAGCAGCAGAATCGATCGCTGCGTGATACAGTGAATCTGAAGTTCGAAGCTCGCGGCGAAGTGTGCCGACGAGACCCGCTGTGTCCGTAGTGGTATAAAGGGAATCGAGCAGCGCCTCTCTCGGATTCCCCGTTTGTTGCGCCTGAATCACTTACGACGCTGCGGCAGCGAAGATCTTCTGAACGTTCTCCGGGCTGTAAAATTCCGCGGGGGATGTCACGCCTGCATAGACGCGAGCAAAGCCGTCCATCGCTTCCTGGCTACGCATCATGGCGCTCATGAGCTCGAGCTGCTCCGGCGGCGGCGGCGTGAATGAGGCGATCTGAATCGTGAAATCATAATTCGGAAATACATGCTCATCACGCGTCTTCTGATATGAGCTCATGGCGCTGTCGAATTCCCCGGCGCCTGACATCCATTTGTCGAGCGCAGCTGTGCACAGCTCCGCGTCACGAAACGCATCGCTGATTCCCTGTGCGGTGATGAAGTCCTTGTTGTATCCTGCATCGCCAACGAGAGCCCACCCGGGACCAAACGGTTTCCGGAAAAAATTCTGAACCGCTGAGCCGGCGATTTTCTCCTCGCGCTTTGCACCGCGTACCCGATCGGCAAATTCCGGAACGCGCTCCAGCATTCCCATGAACGTTCCTTCGGGATCTTTCCTGTTTTCCTCGAACTGTGCATAGGGCGCGCCACCTACCAGGAGAGTGAGACCGTCGTTCGTGTCCCAAGCGGCAAATCCGCGATCTCCCCGTATGTAGGTCTCCATCCGTCCATTCATCGGAAGATTGCTGAAGTAGCTGTAGTAGCTCGATTCCTGGATGGGCCGCTCGTTGTATTGCTCGACCTCGACGTGCCGGGTGAGAACCGAGTGTCTGCCGTCCGCGCCGATGACAACTCGCGCTCGCTCCGTGTGAGTCCCGCCACCGCGATCGTGTCCTCGAATGCCGGCGACATCTCCATTCTCCAGTATGACATCCTCGACAGTGAATGCTTCCCTTACTTCCGCTCCTGATTCGGCCGCGGCTTCGACGAGAATCTTGTCGAGCACGGTTCGGCGTGGCGCGTATGACACTGGCTCTTCACGCGTACCCGGCGATCCTGTCAGAACAATGGGTCCGAAGTCGAACGTATAGGACTTGATCGGGGGGCATCCGGTGCCGACGACCTTGTCTTTCAGTCCCCACCGGTTGAGACAATCCATGCCGCTGGGATGAATGAGGTGAGTCGACACTGTATCACTCGGGAATGTCGCTCTGTCGACGACGAGGACCTTGTAGCCTTTCCGCGCGAGCAGCATTGCTGTTGGCGAGCCGGCGCATCGTGCGCCAATGACGATGGCGTCGTATTGACTGGGGCTCATCTAGCTCCTCCAGTGGTGGATAACGGGAAGATACTCAACTCAGCGCGATGTCAGCAGGGTTCTGTATCGCGCCGTAGTATTTATTGATGCCGAATTTCCAGAGAGGGCTGGTTCGGATCATCTGTCTGACTTTGATGGCCGCATCGTCGGTTCCGGCTTTCGCGCAGACCGCCACTCTGCACGGAGTTGTAGTCGACAGCCTGAACGGCGGCGTATTGAGGAACGCTGTCGTGTTCGTGAGTGGAGTGTCGCAAAACTCTGTGACCGATTCGTCCGGGCAATTCACGATCAATGGCATACCAGCCGGCGATCACATCATCGAGGTGCAGCATCCGCTGCTCGACTCGCTGGCTCTGGTGATCTCGACAGCTCCAACTCATTTCGCTGAAGGCGAAGCCGTATCCACTTTTCTCGGAATTCCTTCAGCATCTACTATAGTAGATGCGACCTGCACTGCCGCTGAGCGAGCGAATGGGAACGCGCTGATTGTGGGTAGAGTAATTGACGCGGGGTCGGAGAATCCAGTTGAGGGCGCAACCGTGACGGCACGATGGAATGAGTACCAGATCGGCAAGCGTTCAATTCTCGAAGTGCCTCACATACAGAAAACGACTGTTCGCCGCGATGGCACATACCGGCTTTGTGGTTTGCCTGACGATGTCGTTCTGGGAATTGTTGCAACACGCGACAGCGGCACAGCCGCCACGAAAGCTGTCAGTCTAGCGTCACGGGTGGGAATCGCGTTCTTTCGGCTGCCGCCTCCGTTGAAGCGTGATTCTGCCGGAAAGGCTGCCGCGACTCTGACTAATTCGGTCGCGGGGACAGTCGTGGACGAGAACGGCAAGCCGAGAAGCGCGGCACATGTATCGATCGAAGATGATGAAGCGGCGACGGTGACCAATGCCGATGGCTCATTCAGGCTCACCGGCGTCAGGCCAGGAACGAGAACGGTGCTGGTTAGAAGTCTGGGTTACGAGCCGGTTGAAACGGTAATCGAAGTTGGCGGAACTGACGACCGCTCACAAAGAATTCAACTCGGCAGAAAGACTTCGGTGCTGAAGACCGTGGTGGTTAAAGCGAAACAGGATGCGGGACTCACTCGCGTCGGATATCAGCGGAGAAAAGAACGTGGCCTGGGAACCTTTTTTGATCCTGAGCGGGTGGCGTTCAGGAATAATCCACCTTTGTCACGCCTACTCGAGCACGATTTGACCTACAAGCTTGGGGGCTGCAAGCGGTATTTCATCGACGGCCATTTGTGGGCCGAAGGCGTTGATCCCGACGATTACATCAACGGGTCGGAGATCGCAGCGGTCGAGGTCTATTCCAGCGGATTCGTTCCTCCGGAATTTTTCAGCTTTTCCGCCAGGACCAGCGAGCCATGTAAGGCAATTGTTGTCTGGACGAGATGGAAAATTGGAATGCTTTGATGGGGGCCTTCCCGCTCGTCCTGAATCGATGCAGAACGAGCGGGATGACTTGCACATGATGCTTAGTGAGCGCTTATTGGACCAAGCTCGTCACGCACCTGCTTGAGCGGGCTGAACACGTACATCGATCCGCTCGAGTTTCCTCCCCAGAGAATTCCGACAATCGAAGCGTTCGAACCGGAGAGCGTGAAGACGCCGGAACCACTGTCTCCCCCCTGCACCACGACGGCACCATTCGGCGCGCTCACGAAAGTCTGGCAGAGCTGCGTGATCTGTGAACCCTGCACGTTCGTGTCGACACACGTATTGGTGACATTACCCTGAGTCCACCCGGTCGTGCGTCCAACTTTGTTCACCTGTGTGCCTATCGGGAAGCTGGTCGTCGTGTTGTCCTGGCCGGTAACCGCGAAGGATCCGGTGACCGTGAGACTTCCGTTGTTCGGGCCGGAGGTACTGGCAACTACGTAATCCGAAAGAACGCTCGAGCTGTACAATGCACGCGATGCATCACTGTAACGGCACTTCTTTCCGCGCGGGCACCTGCTGCCTCCTTTCACGTACACAGGATCCTCGACTTCCGTCGCGATTACCGTCCCGTTCACCGTGCTGATCGGCTGATAATACTTGGTCCCCTCGACACCGCCCTGTGTGTTCGTGCAATGCGATGCCGTGATGAAAGACCTTTCCGATCCGTCGAGCGCGTTGAACCCGAGCGAGCACAGATAATTCCCGAAATGGATCTGCACGCCGTTCCGGGTTGGACGCCATTCGTCACGGAGCGTAGCAGCGAAGCGAATCGGTTCCGTCACTTCGATCTTGTAAGCCGATGCCGGAATGCCAAGGTGCTCGAGAGCGTTCTGTATTCCCGGAATCGCGCTGGCGTTCTCGACGCCGAACAGCAGTCTGTTGTTCGCTTCATCATTGTCCGCAAAGACGGTTCCGGGAAGCGCGAGCACTGCCGGTGATGCCTTCTCGAACCAGTCAGGCAGATGCGACTGGGCAATGGCGGACATGCTGTTCTGCGGAGTGACGTCAGGCGATACAGGCTGCGGTGTTTCGGAGCAGGCGGCGGCAATTGCAATTATTGCGACCGTCGAGCTCCAGGTGCGGATACTTCGCTTCATGCTTTCCTCAACCGAAAGGTGTGTGTACGAGGCGTAGTGCCCTGTCACCAGGGGAGGCGTCTCGGAGAGGTAGCTTGCCTTTTCCTGCGGCTCGCGACAGGACCTGTTAGAGCGTCGCGAGGCGCGTCCCATTATTGCCCCCGGGCAGCTTTTCGTCAATCCATCCTCCGCCGGAATCGCACTCTGGCAGCGTCGATAAACTGAAACTTTAGTTATCCCCGGTCGTAGGAGTCTCATCCCTTTCCTGAGGCTCCGTGGACAAGGTTTCGCTCGCCACATCGACTGGCGCTCTCTGGCTCGCCATCGCCACGCATCTCAGTGCCGGTCTTGTCGCGCTCGGTGCGGGTACCGTCGCGCTTGCTGTTGCCAAAGGCGGCCGTCTGCACAAGCAGAGCGGCATCGTGTTTACCCTTGCGATGATAACCGTCGGATTCCTTGCCTCAGTGATTTATGTGTACGAAGGAAAGAGCATAGTTGGCGGGATCTTCGTTATTTATCTCATCTTCACTGCGACGACGACGGTAAAACAACTTCCAGGAAGCGGACGCACGCTCGATGTTACACTGATGGTCCTCGCATTCGTCATGGCAGCACTCATGTACTCTGGCGGCGTAATCGCATGGCGCCTTCCTGGACACATGAAAGATGGCGTTCCCGCGGGAATGACCTTCTTCCTCGGCACAATCAGTCTGCTTGCGGGGATTGGTGATGCGAGGATGATCCGGAAACGCGGGCTTCGCGGTGCTGGCCGAATTGCACGGCATCTGTGGCGCATGTGCTTTGGACTGTTCATCGCGACCGGCTCATTCTTTCTCGGCCAGATGAAATTCGTTCCTGAGCCGATTCGCTTTGTGCCGCTGATGTTCGCGCTTGCAATCGCTCCTCTCGTGATTCTGCTCTACTGGATGTGGCGCGTACGTTTTCGCCGTCGACTTACCGGGTTGATTGTCGCGTCCTGATTGCAGTTTCGCCCGGTTGACCCAATGATATAGCCTCTTCCAGATCGGGAGATCCTGGTGTCGGGCCCAGTTCGCGGTGATCGAGTCGGCGACTTCGAAATTATCCGCGAGCTCGCGCGGAACGAATCCGGCGTTGCTTACGAGGCCAGAGACGCGGTGCTTGGCCGCATCGTCACCCTCTGGATCCTCGCGAGCGGGAGCACGCCTGACGCCTCGGCTGAGCTGGAC
>DASROK010000305.1:0-2441 GCA_035646915.1 Gemmatimonadaceae bacterium | reverse complement strand
TGAATGAGCGTGATTGCCTCGAACAGCTCGTCCAGCGTGCCGAAGCCCCCGGGAAAGATGATGAATGCCATTGAATACTTGATGAACATCGTCTTGCGAACAAAGAAGTAGCGGAAATTGACGAGCGTATCGACATATGGATTGGCGCCCTGTTCGAATGGCAGCTCGATGTTGCAGCCAATGGATCGGCCGCCTGCCATGTGCGCACCTTTGTTCGCGGCTTCCATGATTCCCGGGCCGGCGCCCGTGATGATTGCAAATCCTGCTTCCGCGAGCAGCCGCGCGACTTCTTCGGCTGCCTTGTACATCGGATCTTCAGGAGAAATCCGCGCGGATCCAAAGATTGTCACCCCCTTGTCGACCGAAGCGAGCGTATCGAATCCTTCGATGACCTCGCCCATTATCCGCAGCACTCGCCAGGGATCCGTGCTGGTGAAGTCCGCTCCGGATGATGATGGCTGCTGAAGCAGCTTCTCATCTTCCGTCATTGGAGTGTAGCTGCGGATTGCGTCGTCAACTTTTCGAGTGGCGCCGACCTGCCGTGCGGCTGTAGCGAGAGATGGAGGCAGTCGTCCCGCCATGATGTGGCCTTCCTCTGTTCGCTCCCGATGTCCGGCACGCGCGCTCTGCTCCGCCGATGCAAGCGAGCTCGCATCAGCTTTCTTTCCGCTTGCGGTACGCGGGTGACGCTTTGGTTTTTTGGCCGTCGCAGTTTCTTTTGCGGCGGTACTTTTCTTTTTTTTCATCGACCCCTGTTTCACGCAGACTGCATGAATGTAATTGTCATCGTTGCAGACGGTGCCCGCCCCGACACGCTCGAGGCAGCCATGCGAGCGGGAATAACGCCTGCATTGAAAGCACTTCGCAGCGAAGGAAGCCTCACTTCGGTCACGTCGGTTTTTCCATCAGTGACCGGACCTGCATACGCGCCCTTCGTTATGGGCAGGTATCCAGGTCCGATCGGGCTTCCCGGTCTCAGGTGGTATGATCGTGTCCGTACTACATGCCGCCTGCCGGGTAATTCGCGCAGCTATGTGGGATTCGAGATGAAACATGTCGACACCGACATCGACCCCGGTGCTCCGACAATCTTCGAGCTGGCTCCCTCGAGCATCGCTGCTCTCAACGTCATCAGCCGCGGTCTCAAGCCAAAGGACATTCTTGGAAGAAGCCCTGGGTTTGTCGCACGCACGGCGCGCACGCATTTCAGCGGACGCGTTCAAGGCTGGCTCGAGATCGATCGCGAGATATCGGCCGATGTTGTCGAGCGTATCAAGGCTGATCATCCTGCCTTCGTCTTTGCTGCGTTCACGGGAATAGACAAGACATCGCATTCCGAAGGACACACGGGAGCGTATGTAGAGCAGGCATATCAGATCATCGATGAAACAGTCGCTTCCATTCGAGCCGACGCGGAAGCCAGCGGGACGTGGGGAACCACGCACTTGTGGATCGTGAGTGATCATGGACACTCTCCAGTTGCCGAGCACGACGATATTGCTGGACTCATCAGCAGGCTGGGCTTTCGCGTGATTGCCCACCCCTTTGTTTTTTCGCGCCGCGGCGAAGTGGCGGTGATGGTGAGCGGGAACGCCATGGCTCACATCTATCTCGATCTCGAGAAAAGAACGCGCCCATGGCTTCGCGACCTCGCCGGAAAATGGCAGGCCATACGGGACGCGCTGCTCGCGCGGGATTCCGTCGATCTCGTGATTCTGCCTTCAGCGCCGGGCTCGTGCGAGATCCATGCACGCGATCGCGGGTTCGCTGTTCTCAGCTGGAACGGCGCGGCGCTCACGTATCAACCTGCAACGGGAGATCCGCTCGGCATCGGAGCTCAGCACAATCTCGATGACAGAAAAGCGTACGACGTCACGATCGAAACCGATTATCCGGACTCACTGGTGCAGATCGCGCGACTTTCTGATTCGCCCCGCTCAGGCGAAATAATTCTTTCTGCAGCGCGTGACTGGGATTTTCGCGCGAAGTACGAGCCTATTCCGCATACATCGTCACACGGCGCGCTTCATCGCGAACACATGCTCGTCCCCCTGCTGACCAATCATCCGATTGCGCGGGTTCCCCGGAGAACCGTGGATGTAATGCCCAGCGCATTGAAGGCGCTGGGCATACCGATTCCGCCGGGGCTGGATGGAGTGTCTTTTCTGTAGCGGTCAGTTCACTACGATCTGGCCGTTCATTCCCGCATGCTGCGTGCAATGGAACTTGAAGGTTCCTGCATCATTGAACGTGCGCGGAAAATCACCGGTGGAATTCAGCCCGACGTCGGCAACGCCGGTTGCGCGCGTTCCGTCGAAGTTCACAGTGTGCTGGATCCCCGAATCGTTGTGAAACGTGACTGTTGTGCCTTTGCTCACCGTGAGGCTCGTCGGATCGTAGTTGGTCGCGAGGAAACAGACGGTGTTGGCCGGACACTGGCC
>DASROK010000304.1:0-2619 GCA_035646915.1 Gemmatimonadaceae bacterium | reverse complement strand
TTCATTATCTGCGCACGCTGAGCGACAGTCGCGCGATCATCGCTGCGGCGGAAAAGTCGAAGCATGGTGTGGTAATTGGATCGAGCTTCATTGGCCTCGAGGTCGCGGCGTCACTGCGTGCTCGCGGACTCTCAGTCGATGTCGTCGCTCCCGAGAAAGTGCCCCTGGAGCGCGTGCTCGGCCAAGAGATTGGAAAATTCATTCAAACCGTGCACGAAGGCGAAGGTGTTGTATTCCACCTCGGTCACAGTGCGCGGGAGATCACGGCGGATGCGGTGATACTCGACGATGGATCATCGATTCCTGCGGACATCGTGGTCGCTGGCATTGGAGTTCGGCCGAATCTTACGCTTGCAGAAACCGCTGGAGCGGAAGTCGACAAGGGCGTGATTACCGATGAGTTCCTGGAGACCTCAATTCCGGGAATCTTCGCCGCGGGCGACATCGCTCGATATCCCGATCCAGCAAGCGGTGACAGAGTGCGCATCGAGCACTGGGTTGTGGCTGAGCGGCAGGGACAGACTGCTGCGCGCAACATGCTGCAGAAGAAAGAGAAGTTTGCAACCGTGCCTTTTTTCTGGAGCAATCACTACTCGACAGCGATCACTTACGTAGGTCACGCCGAGAAATGGCATGAAGTTCTGATCGATGGAAGCGTGGACGATGGTGATTTCCTGGTCGGGTTCAGGCTTGGAGAGAAAATTCTTGCGGTCGCTGCGAGCGGGCGTGAAAAGGAAAGTCTCGAAGCCGAAGTTTTGATGGAACAAGGGGATTGGAACGGACTTTCGGAACTATTCAAATGACTGCTGCTGTAATTCGTCCTGCAATCGAATTCGATGAATCATCTCCGATCAAGGAGCATGAACGTCTCGTGCGCCGCCAGCTCGAGCTGATCGGTGAGGATCCGGACCGTGACGGGCTGATCAAAACTCCGGAGCGTGTAGCCGCTTCGCTCGAGTGGCTCACCCGCGGCTATCAGACCGACGTTGCCGACGTGATCGGTGACGCGCTGTTCGAGGAGACTCACGAGAGCATGGTGATGGTGCGCGACATCGAGCTGTACTCGCTGTGCGAGCATCACATGCTTCCTTTCTACGGAAAGGCGCACATCGCCTATATCCCGAACGGAAAGATCGTTGGGCTCTCGAAGCTGCCGCGTGTTGTCGACGTATTTGCGCGAAGGCTGCAGGTGCAGGAGCGATTGACCGAACAGGTTGCGCAGGCGCTCACCGATACGCTGCAGCCGCTTGGAGTTGGCGTGGTGATCGAGGCGTATCACATGTGCATGATGATGCGCGGCGTTCAGAAGCAGAACTCGAGCACGATCACTTCCGCAATGCGCGGCGTTTTCCGCGACGATTCAAAAACGCGAGACGAATTTCTTCGTCTCGCGCATTCCCGCTAGGAGTCAGCGTCGCGGGGCCGGCTGGCCTCCAGGATTCCACGCTGGCGCCGGGCCATCTGCAAGCATTCGTGCAGCAACCGCAGCGTGCTGCGAGATCGCAGTGAGATGCGCAAAGTCGATCCTGCTGACCTCATCCGCCGGGGTGTGATAATCCTGGTGGAGGTTGTAGCTCGACAGCGTGTGTGCGGGAATTCCCATCCGCGCAAAAACAATGTTGTCGCTGCGCTCGAAGAACCTGAACTGCGGATAGGGGTCTGCGACGATTGGAATCCCCGCCGCTTTCAGCATCGAGCCCATTGTTGACCGGTCGTACCCGGTCATCCACAACTTTCCCTGTCCTCCAGCAAGTGAATCGGGCCGCCCGGCCATTTCGACTTCCATTTCGGCAACCATCTTCGACAGCGGAAACTTTGGATGAGCGACGTACCACTGTGTGCCGAGTATGCCTTGTTCTTCGCCGGTGGTAGCCATGAAGAGAATCGTTCGCTTTGGCTTCGCGCCTTTTGCGAATGTGCGGGCGATCTCGAGGATCGCAGTCACTCCTGAGCCGTCATCGTCTGCGCCGTTCACAATCGAGTCGCCCTTTACCGGCTGGACGATTCCAATTGCGTCGTAATGGGCGGCGAATGCAACGACCTGATCCTTGAGCACGGGATCTTTCCCGGGTATGACGCCGATGACGTTGTAGCTGACCACGCGCGCGGGCTCAGGAATTTTTACGAGCGAGTCAAAGCTGGGCAACAGCTGAAGACGTCGCCGGCCGCCGGTGGATGTCGTCGAAGCGAATGGGATCCTCTGGAAGTAGCCGCTGTCGCCAGCAGGTTGAAGTCCGAGTGCCTTCATCTCTGCGGCAATGAACTTTGCCGCTTTCAGCGCTCCGGGAGTTCCGGTGCCGCGGCCTTCCATCGAATCGGCTGCAAGACTGGACAGAATGCGTCGCACATCTGATTCTGTGATTCGCCACTCATCCAGGCAGGTGGAACAAGCCTCTACATGCCGCGTCTCAGGAGTATTCGTTTGGGCGGATGCGCATGCCACTCCGCCTAGAATCAGGATCGCAAATTTCTTCATACGCAATAATAGCCTTTGACTACGGATTAGCAGGAAGACGAGGAAGATTGTGAAGACTGGGAAGAAAGGCGTTTGGTTTTTTCTTTAAAAACAGAAAAACGCGCCGTTCTTCCTCGTCTTCCCAATCTTCCTCGTCTTCCTGC
>DASROK010000303.1:0-2018 GCA_035646915.1 Gemmatimonadaceae bacterium | reverse complement strand
CACGCCGACAGCGACGCCAAGAATCGTAAGTGCTGCGCGCACCTTGTTGGCTCGAATCGCATCGAAAGCGATTCCAACTCCCTCGGTGAGATTGAACAGCCACGAGGAAAACCCCATTACTCCTGCCTCAGCGCGGAAATTGGATCGAGACGCGATGCGCGGCTTGCCGGATAGATGCCTGACACAATTCCGACTCCTGCACCAACGAGCACCCCGGCAATTATCGACCAGGGTGCCACCGTCGCAGGAAGGGGAGACACGGCTGCGATGATCTGAGCGAGAAGGATTCCGATCGCGATGCCGAAAGCCGCTCCGACGGTGCTCAACGTTGCCGCTTCGACCAGGAACTGAGACATGATGTCACGGCGTCGTGCGCCAAGTGCCTTGCGAATACCGATCTCGCGAGTGCGCTCAGCTACTGCAACGAGCATGATGTTCATGATCACGATCGCTCCAACGACGAGACCGATCGCGGGAAGAACCACGCCGGCAATGACGAGCTTGGATTTGATGTTGGCCCAGAAGCTCAGTGCCGACTCGGAAGTCTCGAGCGCAAAGTTGTCAGGCTGCGATGGACGGAGATGGCGGCGACCGCGCATGATCTGGCGCATGCTCTCGATGATCTCGGGCATGTCGGCGTCGCCGCTGACCTTGATCTTGAGAGCGTCGATCACGAGCGGGCGGTTCACCGCATGACGCAGCGGCGAGCGGTACGGCGCAATCACGAATCGATCGAGTGAAATTCCGAAGATCGATCCCTGCGGCTCGGCGATGCCGACGACGGTGTAGGGAAGTCCGGCGACTTTGAGCTGCCGGCCAAGAGGATCGAGCTTGGGGAAGAAGCGCGTCGCGATTTCTTCTCCGATAACTACGACTGGCGTCCCCATGGCCATTTCCTGCTGAGTAAGCACACGGCCCTTCGCCATCTTCATCTCGCGAATCTTGAAGTAATCGCCTTCGACGGCGCTCGCCTGCAGCATTGTTGGCCGGGCCCACTGCGATGACATGGCAACGTTGTCATAACCTTCCGCTGACCACATCGTCCCCGGAGGCAGCGCGTCGACGACTGGCTTCACATCGGTGATCAGGACTCGCGGACGGCGAAGCATCGCTCTCCATTCCGCTTCACTCATGTCACCACCGATCTCGGGAATGTGACGCAGCGTAACCGTGTTCACGCCAATGAGCTTGCCGACGAAGTCGTGCTCCATGTACGAGCTCATCCCTTCCACGATCGAGACGACCGCGATGAGGAACATGACGCCGATCGTCACGCCGAGGAGCGTGAAGAAGCTCTTGAGCTTCTGCACGCGAATCTGCGCGAGTGCCAGCCGTATCGCTTCGATGAAGGGCATTCAGCTTATTTGTGAATGGATGATGCGCCTGAGGTTGCGATTCTTTCGGCGAATCTCTCCCGGCGGTCATCGGACTCGATCATTCCATCGCGCAGGACGATCACGCGCCGCGCGTGAGCTGCGATGTCAGGCTCGTGCGTGACCATGATGACGGTCTGTCCGCCGCCTGCGAGGTCTTCGAACACCCGCATGATTTCTTCTGACGTAGTCGAGTCGAGGTTTCCCGTCGGCTCGTCAGCGAGAAGAATGGAAGGCTCGTTCACCAGCGCGCGCGCAATAGCGACGCGCTGTCTCTGTCCGCCCGAAAGCTCGTTCGGCCTGTGGGTCATGCGATTGCCAAGCTGCACTCTTTCGAGAGCGGCTTGTGCGCGCTTGCGCCGCTCGTCGGCTGGAACACCGGCGTACACGAGCGGAAGCTCTACGTTGTGAAGAGCGGTAGCACGTGGAAGAAGGTTGAACGTCTGGAAGACGAATCCGATCTCGCGATTGCGTACGCGAGCGAGCTCATCATCCTCCATCGAGGATACAAGATCACCGCTCAGCCAGTATTCGCCGGCATCCGGAGTATCGAGGCATCCGATGAGGTTCATCAAAGTCGATTTTCCCGAACCCGACGGGCCCATGATTGCGACGTATTCGTTGCGGCGTATCGCAACGTCCACT
>DASROK010000302.1:0-2762 GCA_035646915.1 Gemmatimonadaceae bacterium | reverse complement strand
ATAGTCTCACGCCGCTGCCACCGCAGTATGTCTCCACGGTTGATAGCGGGAACCTGATTGCCAGCCTCTGGGTCATATCCGCCGGTTGTCGCGACATCGCAAAGTCGCCCATCATTGGATCCTTCTCTGTCGCAGGTCTTGAAGACTCGATTGAGATTCTCCGTTCACAGGCCGGCAATGACCCGTCGCTCAACGTTGCGTTGCGAGTTCTTCGGCAAACAGTGCGCGCGGCGGCAAGCGCCTTCGAACATGTGGGGCTCCTGCGACTCATGGCCTATCACGGATTCCAGCTGAAGGAAGCCATGCGCTGGAATGCGGATACAGGTGATGAGACCGCATATTGGACCGCGAAAGTTGTCGGGGAACTGGAAAGCTGGAGCCGCACTATCGACCGGTATCTGCGGTGGATGGAGGTTTTGAGCCGCGCGTCGGATGACCTGGTCCGCTCACTGGGTCACGACGCCGTCAGTCTGCGGCGTCAGGTGCTTCTATCGGTGCCTTCACTGCAAAGCCTTGCTCGCGGACCCGATCCCGCGCTCGCATCGCTGTTGGCGTGGCGCGACTCCGAGGAGATTCGTCCGGAGGTAGGGGAGTGGCTCGCGACCACGGATCGCGAATTCCGGCAGGCTCAGCTGAATGCGCTGGAAATGATTTCCAACCTGGATGCGCTTGCCGCACAGGCGAACAAGCTGGCGTCGGAGATCAACATGGGTTTTCTCTTCGATCGCGAGCGGCGTCTGTTTGGAATCGGCTACGCCGTCGGAAATCCTGTTCGTTACTCCAGCCACTACGACCTGCTCGCCAGCGAGTGTCGTCTGGCAAGCCTCGTCGCCATCGCAAAGGGCGATGTACCGCTCGATCACTGGTTCACTTTGTCGCGGCCACGTGTTTCCACACCGTCGCGTCAAGCGCTGCTCTCGTGGAGCGGCACGATGTTCGAGTACCTCATGCCGCTGTTGTATACGGAAGCTTTCGAGAATTCGCTTCTTGCGCGCGCATGCGATGAGGCGGTCGTGATTCAGAAGGCCTACTCGGCAGGCCAGAATCTGCCGTGGGGTATTTCAGAATGCGCTTACAGCGCCATCGACAGCAACCGCATCTATCAGTACCGCGCATTCGGTGTCCCAGGCCTCGCGCTTAATCCGAACGTCGATCCGGGTCCCGTGGTCGCGCCATACGCCACGGTGATGGCTCTCATGGTCGCCCCCGAAGATGCGCTCCGAAATCTCGGTCATCTTGAAGCCATAGGGTTGTCGGGCCCGATGGGCTTCTATGAAGCCATTGATTACACGCGATCGGAAAGGAAAGAGGCGGATCCTGGTGTCGTTATCTTTGCGTACATGGCCCACCACCAGGGCATGTCCCTTCTCGCCCTGAGCAATGTGTTGGGCAAGCATGCAGTGCAACGCCGGTTCCACTCTGATCCCCGAGTGCGAGCAGTCGAATCATTGTTGTTTGAAAGAGTGCCGATCACCCGAGTCGAGCGTGAAGAAGTTGTACGGCCAAGCGTTGTGCCCGAAGTGGCGCAGGTTCAGGATCGTGTCTGGACCGAGAAGACATGGCTGCCTCACGTTCAGATCACCTCGAACGGCCGCTATTCTCTGATGATTACCAACAACGGAACGGGGTATAGCCGGTGGAAAGGTTTGGACGTGACGCGATGGCGGTCCGACACAGCGCTCGATCCGTGGGGAAGTTTTGTCTGGCTTCGCGATCTGCGCTCCAACGTCATGTGGTCGCCTACGCCACGGCCGTTCGGGGAGATCGGTGAAGGATCTGTCGCGTTCTCTGCCGATCGCGCTACATTCGTGCGCCGTGTCCAGGACATCGAAACAAAGCTGGAGATCACGGTAACGGCAAGCGACGCCGAACTCCGTCGTGTGACCATTAACAACAGATCTCTGAGGACGCGCTACGTCGAGTTGACATCGTATTTGGAACTCGCTCTGTCTCCTCATGCTTCGGATACCGCACATCCGGTGTTTTCCAAGCTCTTCATCGAGACCGAAGCGATGGGAAATGTCCTGATAGCCCGCAGGCGACAGCGATCTCCCGACGATCCCACCGTGTGGGCTGCTTGTGTACTGCTCGGAGTGAAGGGGAGCGTGGAGTATGAAACGGACCGGCGGAAGTTTCTGGGCCGGATGAACAGCCTGACGAATGCCGACGCATTGAAGGAACCGTTGCAGGGTACGAGCGGTGCGGTGCTGGATCCCATCTTTAGTTTCCGTGCGCGTCTGGTATTGGAGCCGCGCGAGCAGACGCACGTGTCTCTCGTGTTGATCGCAGCGACGACTCGCGCTGAACTGATGACAGCAGTCACAGAGTTTCAACGGCCCCATGCCGGAGGACGAGCATTTGAAATGGCATGGAACCGGGCTCAGCTCGAGTTTCGACACCTTCGTATTTCGCCCCAGGCTGCGAACGTGTATCAGGAGCTGGCCAGTCATCTTCTCTATCCGAATCCAAGGCTTCGAACATCCGGAATTCGCCAGGTGCCTCAGCGGGGCCAGAGAGATTTATGGCGCTATGGCATTTCGGGCGACCTGCCGCTGCTCGTCGTGACGATTGCGGATTCTCAGGGTCTCGAGCTGATTCGGCAAATCATGCTCGGCCACGCGTACTGGCGTATGCGTGGCTTCGAAGCAGACCTCGTTATCCTGAACCGCGAAGCGACCAGTTACGATGCTCCACTTCAGAAAACGTTGACGCGTTTGATGCAGGCGCATTCGGGAGACGAGGGCAGCGGGCGAGGCCAGATC
>DASROK010000301.1:0-5598 GCA_035646915.1 Gemmatimonadaceae bacterium | reverse complement strand
GGACGTGCCGCCGGAGACGGTTTTTCTTCCGATACTGGTTCCTTTCCAATCATTCTGAGGAATTCATCCGGCGAGCTCGTCACCTTCAACGCGTCGTCCGCCGTGATTTCCTTGCTCATGTAAAGCGCATACAGTGCGTCGTTCAGCGTCTGCATACCGAACTTCTTGCCGGACTGCATCGACGAGTAGATCTGGTGAACCTTGTCGTCGCGAATGAGCGCGCGAATTGCCGGCGTTACCACCAGCACTTCTGCCGCCATCGCGCGACCACGTCCACCTGCTTTCGGAACGAGAGCCTGCGTAACGATTCCCTCGAGCACGAATGCGAGCTGCGCGCGCACCTGCGACTGCTGGTGCGACGGAAACACGTCGATGATTCGGTTGATCGCCTCGGCCGCGGAGTTCGTGTGCAGTGTTGCGAACGCGAGGTGACCCGTTTCTGCAATAGTCAGCGCTGCCTGGATTGTCTCCAGGTCACGCATTTCACCGATGAGAATGACGTCGGGATCTTCACGCAGCGCGAACTTGAGAGCATTGGCGAACGACTTGGTGTCGGTTCCAACTTCGCGCTGATTGATGAGACATCCCTGATGCTTGTGGATGAACTCGATTGGATCTTCGACCGTGATGATGTGCTGCTTTCGCTCACGATTGATCTTGTCGATCATCGCAGCAAGCGTCGTTGATTTTCCCGAGCCTGTTGGACCGGTTACGAGCACGAGTCCCCGCGGCTTCTCTGCCATCTTTGCGATCGATGCGGGAAGACCCAGGTCCTGGAATGTCTTGATCGAGAATGGAATCTGCCGAATCACCATCGACACGCAGCCGCGCTGGCGGAAGCAGTTGCCACGGAATCGCGCGAGACTCTGGATGCCGAATGAGAAATCGAGCTCGTCTTCCTGCTCGAATCGTTTTTTCTGGTTTTCAGTGAGAACCGAATATGCCAGCTGAAGGGTGTCCTTCGGGCCGAGCATTCCTCCGGTGCGCGCGCTTACGATCTCACCATCGATGCGCAGTTTCGGATTCTCGCCGGCAACGATGTGAAGATCGGACGCGCCGAGGGATACCATCTCCTCGAGGAGTGTGCGGAGGTTGACTCCCATTGCCGGTGCAGCGCGCCCGATAAGTGGGTGCGCCGGCGGTGCTTCAGGCGCACCGGGGCCTTTCAACGGCTCCATCGGAGCGGCCGGAGTCTGCATCGGCATGCTCATCGTATTACGGCTCCAGAGGGTATCATCAGTCTGAGGACGACTAGAGCGCTTAGAGGTAAAGCCAGCTCGAAACCAGAACTGCGGTACCGGGTACCGGAAAAACCAGAAAGGCGGTACCGGATACCGGAAAAACCAGAACCGCGGTGCCGGGTACCAGAAGAACCAGAAAGCTGCCGGCTACCGGTACCCGGTACCGTAGTTCTGGTTTTTCTGGCACCCGGTACCGCGGTTCTGGTCTTTCTGGCACCTGGTACCGCAGTTCTGGTCTTTCTGGCACCCGGTACCGCAGTTCTGGTTCTAATCATCAAATGGATGTCTCGCGGACGACGTGGTCCAGCGTTGCGATCCCCTTGATGACCTTGAGCCACCCGTCCATGCGCAGGGTAAGCATTCCCTCACTGATCGCCGCGGTCGCAATCTCCGCTGCTCCTACCTGCTTCATGATCAGACGGCGCAGCGAAGCTGTCATGTTCATGGTCTCATACAGACCCTGTCGGCCTTTGAGTCCGGTGCCCTGGCACACGTCACAGCCCTTGCCCCGGAAGAAAGGCAGCTCGATGATCGGGGTATCGAGCGTAACGCGCTGCGTGTAGGGCGAGGCAAACTTGGTTGCACGGGGCTTTGCATCAGCGAGTGCGAGATCGCTGAACTTGAGGTCCCCCAGCGTCATCTTCGGGGTGACTTTCGCAACTGCGAGCTCAGCCTCTTCAGGCACGTACTTCTCCGCACAGTGCGTACAGATTTTCGGTACCAGGCGCTGCGCCACGATCAGGTTGATTGCCGATGCAACGTTGAAGCTCTCGATCCCCATGTCGAGAAGACGCGTCACAGTTTCAGCGGCAGAGTTCGTATGCAGAGTGGAGAGAACAAGGTGACCGGTGAGTGCGGCCTTGATGCCGATGCTCGCCGTCTCGAGGTCTCGAATTTCACCGACCATGATGATGTTCGGATCCTGGCGCAGAAACGCTCTCAGCGCCGCGGCGAACGTCATGCCGATCTCGGAGCGCACAAGCACCTGGTTGATGCCGAACAGGTTGTACTCGACAGGATCTTCGGCGGTCATGATGTTCACGCCGACTGAGTTCACTCGCGACAGTGACGAGTAAAGCGTTGTGGTCTTTCCGGATCCTGTCGGCCCGGTGACGAGAACCATTCCGTAGGGATTGGCGATCGCGTCGAATATCTCGCGCTGTGCGCGAGGCTCGATGCCGAAAGTGCCCAGGTCGAGGTTGAGGTTGCCCTTGTCGAGAATTCGGAGCACGACCTTTTCGCCGAACAGCGTGGGCAGCGTCGATACACGATAGTCGATGACCCGGTTCAGAATCTTGAGCTTGATGCGCCCGTCCTGCGGAATGCGCCGCTCCGAGATGTTGAGGTTCGCCATGATCTTGAAACGCGAGATCAATGCTGCCCTCAGCTTCAGCGGCGGCTTCATGATTTCCTGCAGAACTCCGTCGACACGATATCGGACTCTCAGCTCATGCTCGAAGCACTCGAAGTGAATGTCGGAAGCTCCGCGGGTGACAGCATCAGTGAGAATGGCGTTGATGAGCTTGACGACAGGGGCGTCCTGCACCGCGATGGAAAGCGCGGCGGCGGACATTTCCTCTTCGAGCTGCTCGACGACTTCGATGTCGCCGTCATTTACGCTCGAGATATCCTTGAGCAGCGTTTCCATCGCTGCTTCGTTGGACTCGTACTGTTTCTCGATTGCGTTGCGAAGCGTGTACTCGCCGGCGATTACGGGGAAGATGTCGCAGCGAGTGATGAACTTGAGGTCCTCGAGAACCGTAGCTCCCGTGGGGTCGGCCATCGCAACGGTAAGCGTGCGCCCGTCCCGCTTGAGGGGAAGAACGAGGTACTTCGTCGCCATCTCGTTCGGGATGAGACGGGCGATTTTGGGGTCGACTTCGAAACTGGAGAGATCGACGGCCGGCATACGGTACTGGCGTGCCAGCATCCGCGTCATCTCAGTCTCTTTAACGTAGCCGAGTTTGACGAGGTTATAGCCTACACGAGTTCCATTCTCCGCTTGTTCCTGCAGAGCGCGCTGAAGCTGCTCGCGAGTGATGAGACCTTCACGGACGAGCATGTCCCCGATGCGCTCGGAGATTACGGCTGGTGCAGTCAATTCTCTGTATCTCCCCGAGGCGGTCTACGTCTGCGCTTGGTGGCAGCTGATGACCGCGTTGAAGCTGTCGTTGAAGGACGCGGGAGGAGGGAAAAGGTTACGGTAGAATCGATCCTGAGAGCGAGCTTCGGGCCGACTCCTTTTACGCGCTGAAGACCCTCGAGACTTCCGAACGGACCAAGGCTGTCGCGATCAGCGACAATGCGCCTTGCGAGTGACGGCCCGATCCCTCGAAGCGTTTCAATTTCGGCGGCGGTCGCAACATCGAGGTCGAGTATAGCGGGGACCGCAGGCACTTCTTTGGCTGGCTTGCGTGCCTTCTTTTTTCTTCCGTGTTTCCGGACCGAGTCTACTGCTTCGATCTGCCTTTCGATCGCGGCCTTTGCAGCCGGATCTGCTTTGGGATTATTGCCGACCGCTCGAGCAACTCTGACACCGCCGCCGAGTGTGAGGACTGCGCTGAGGAAGAGGAGCGCTTTGCGTTCGCCTGGGGTTGCCATACGCGGATGAGATTATCATACGCGGCGAGGCAGGAATCACCGCTCTGATCCTCGTACAAGCGAATCAGCGCATCCGTGCAAATGAGGACCAGGCAGTGTTAGACCCGGTGAGTGGAGAGAAATGAGTTCCCAGAGCCGAGTGCTGAGATACTCGGTTCGAACTCGGTACTGAGTTCTGAGTTTCTGGAGACTCATTTCTCTCCACTCAGCGGGTCTAGTCGTCTTTACCGCAAAAGAGCTTCGGCTACGTCCCCTACTATAGAAAGGGACTTTGCGGAGATCTTATCGATCGTGTCGGTTGGCCGGTGGTGGTACGGGTATTCGATATCGATGACATCGATGACGCGCCATCCAGCCTGGAGCAGTGGCACGTGATCGTCGGTAATAGGAAACGTATCGATCGGAATGAACACCCGATCGTATCCGAGCTCCTTGGCCTTTGACCATACGCGCTCGACAACTTCAGGAGCCTGCTGAATCGAGTACCCTTCTCTCTTAATCACCAGATCCTTGTCGCCGATCATGTCCCACAGCACTCCGAAGATTGGCCGATAGGCAGAGTCTGGGGGATTTTTTGCGAAGTAAGTGCTTCCGATCAGAACGTCCGCGCCCTTCTCATCGAATGGGCCGTAATCTTCGCCATCTACAAAAAGAAGATCGACCCCTGATGATGTTGGACTCTTTTTCAACGCATCACCGAGGGCGACGAAAAGACCAACGCCGGATGCGCCGTCATTTGCTCCGGGAACGGGCAGCTGTTGCTCGCCAAGATTTTCGGATCCGTCACTGATCGGCCGCGTATCCCAGTGAGTCACGTATAGAATACGATCGGTCGCGGCCGGGTTGAACCGCGCGAGGATGTTGCGCATGGGAAGCTGTTTTCCGTCCTGCGTCACATGCGTCCACGTCTGGACGATCACTGTGTCCGCCCGCTGCTTCATCTCCGATACGATCCAGTCACCCGCGCGCTGAGCACTCGGCGTCCCTGGAATTCGAGGTCCGAAGTCGACCTGCTGCTTCGCATACTTCAGCGCGGCCTCCCCGTCAAACTTTCCTGCTTTCGGCTCTTTCCCTTTGCAGGAGACGAGAGCTGCGCCGACGAGTACGATTGCGAGCTTGAAGATCTGTTTCATTATCAAATTTATTGGAGTGCGTAAACACCCAGGCAGTGGAGAGAAATGAGTTTCCAGAACTGAGTACTGAGACACTCAGTGCGAATTCAGTACTGAGTGCTCAATACTGGTAACTCATTTCTCTCCACTGACTGGGTTATGCTCGTAGTGTCTCATCGATCATTTCAGGTCACCCGCAAAGAACTGAAGGTGCAGCACGGCGCTCAAAACCGTCTGTGTGAACTGGCGGTTCAGATTCTTGTCGAAACTCTCGACTCTCGAGAACACAAAGCTCGACGAAAGGTTCTCTGCAACATCGGTATCCGCGCTGAAGCTGAAAGCGCGACGCCCGTTGTCCGTCAGCCGGCTCTCGCGACTCAGCGTGAGCGGGTTCAGAACGAAGTTGTCGCCATGAGTATCCTGATAACTGACTCGAGTTCTTATGTCGCTCTTGAGCTTCCAGTCAGGCGGCACCGCCCAGGGCTTCGATATCTCGAAGTTCACGTCATTGTTGTGATTCTTCGAGCTCAAGCCGGGGCGAGTCTCCCGCCGCTGCGAGTAAGAGTAACCGACATTTGCCGAAAGCGGCCTCTCGCCGGCAAACACAATCGAAACGCTTGCAGGATATGAACGCACGAGCGTTT
>DASROK010000300.1:0-5511 GCA_035646915.1 Gemmatimonadaceae bacterium | reverse complement strand
ATGTATGTACGCGGCCCAGGGTGGCCAGGTTTCCACGGCTCAATGTGCAGGTATCCCAGCCGCCTTCGGCAAACGCGATGCTGTCGGTGAGGATACCGGGAATTGTGCTGCGGGCCTTGAGCTTCTGCCCCGCGGCGGTGGCGCCACTTGTGAGAGCAGACCATGCCCTGCCTCGCCTGCCTTCTGTCATGCAGACAAACCGGCCGCGATCATCGACAGTGTCGCAGTTGATCGCGATTCCCTTCTGGTGGTGAGTTTCTACGAACGCTTTTGCCCCTGCGAGTGCAAGCTCTTCTCCACTTGTAAGGATTACGCCAAAGCTGCGATCCGGCCCAGCCAGTTCCACCGCGAGCAGAACCGCCGCAACGCCGGATGCGTTGTCCAGCGCACCGCGCGAATGGTTCGTCACGAAGCAAAAGGCGAAAGGAACAGCGGCTAGAATCGTGAAGAAGCTTAGAAACGAGACCTGCACGCCGGTGAGATTATCAGAGAGTGCTGTAGCAACTGGAGACCCAAGCGAAAGCTTCGCCATCATGGCGATCATGAGCAGAAAGAAAAACCAGCCGAGGACAAGTGAGGCAATCCGCGGCAGCATTGCAATCGTCTGGGATTTCGAGTCGGTATGCGCAATGAGCCACACCTTCGGCTCACCTTTTTTTGTCGCAACCAGATTCCGTGACGACCGGCGCATTGCCGGGAACGTGAGCACGCGATGCAGAAGAAATCGTCCGAGAACCATCGACACCAGCACTGCAGCGATCGCGGCGACAATCCCTGCGAGAGGCTCACGGTGCTGCAGTGCAAAATGAGCGGCGAGATATACGCCGAGAATGAAGACTGACCCGCAAAGGAAGGGGCCGAATCTCGCCGGAAATTCGGAAAACGAAAACTCCTCTTCCCTTGTCTCGAATCCCAGAGCGACGAGTCTCTCGCGGCAGAACTTGCGTGCAGACCCCTCCGCGGCGCTTCCGACAAAGCGCGGCGAAGTGGCGAGGGTCTCGACGATGGAACGCGCTCGACCGTTCAGGTCATCGATTGGGGACGCCGTATCAGGCGAGCCCCATAAGCTCTTTCGTCTCGCGAATTGTTTCGCGCGCTACACTGCGCGCACGCTCTGCACCGTCGCCAAGAATCTCGCGAAGCTGGGATTCATTGGCGCGAATCTCGATTGCCCGCTCGCGAATTGGCGCCAGCTCTTTCTCCATCGACTCGAAGAGCACCTTCTTGCAGTCGATGCAGCCCCATCCCGCAGTGCGGCACATTACGGCGACATGCTCGACTGTCTCCACAGGACTGAAAGCCTTGTGCAAGTGATAGATGTTGCAGATCTCGGGAGTCCCCGGATCGGTTCTTCGCACACGAGCGGGATCGGTTACGGCGGGCCGAAGCTTTTCCCACACGTCCTTGGGATCCTCCAGCAGTCCCACAGTATTGCCGAGGGATTTCGACATCTTCGCCCTGCCATCGAGTCCCATGATCCGGCGGGTCGGCGTGAGCAGGGGCTTCGGCTCCGGGAAAAATCCTGCTACGTCAGTCTCACCCGATTCTGCCATGGCGGCATATCCAGGCGAGAACCGTGTGTTCCACCGACGCGCGACTTCACGCGAAAGCTCCAGGTGCTGCACCTGGTCTTCTCCAACCGGAACGAGATCCGCTTTATATAGAAGTATGTCGGCGGCCTGAAGCACCGGGTAATTCAGGATTCCCGCGGCAACGCTCTCCTGACGCGCAGATTTCTCCTTGAACTGAGTCTGTCGTTCCAGCTCGCCGAGCGGCGTGACCGTGTTGAATATCCAGGCCAGCTCCGTATGTTCCGGGACCGCCGACTGCACGAACAGTGTGCACGCCGAAGGGTCGACTCCTGCTGCAAGCAGCGAAATCGCCATGTCGCGGGTGCGACGCCTGAGATCCTCCGGCTCGTACGGCACGGTGATGGCGTGATAATCGACTATGCAGAAGAACGATTCATATTCCTTCTGCAGCGCTACCCAGTTTTTGACGGCTCCGAGGTAGTTGCCGATGTGCAGCTCGCCAGAGGGCTGGATGCCGCTGAAGATCCGGGACGAAGGCATCGGGCGAAGTTAACGAGTGTGAGGAACGCGTTGCAAGCAAAACGAAAGATCGAAGCGGGCGACGCTCAGCTCATCGACGAAGCACTCGAAGTTTCCATCGAAGCTGCTCGCGATGCGGCACACGTGATCCGCGAGTCGTCAGGGGCTCTCGATGATCTCGAGTGGGTGGAAAAGGCGTCAGCGGATTTTGTCACCGAAGTCGACCGCGGCGCTGAGTCGGCCATCACTGCAACCATCCAGTCGGCGTTTGCAAAGGCCGTAATCTTGGGTGAAGAGCTGACTCCCGAGACAGTGCTCGAATCGTCCGCGCTGACGTTCATTGTCGACCCGCTCGACGGCACGACGAATTTCCTCCACGGCTTTCCGCACTTCTCCGTTTCGATAGCTGTCATGTATCTCGGCGAGCTCCAGGCTGCGGTTGTCCTGAACGTTCCGCGTGGCGACCTGTTCACGGCAAAAACAGGAAGCGGAACGCAGCTCAACGGAGCTCCTGTCACGGTATCCAGTATCGACAGCACTTCACGAGCACTGATTGGAACCGGCTTTCCGTTCAAGAATCATGAGCTGCTCGACGAATACGCAAAGCAGTTCGTCGAGATATGCAGACATACGGCCGGCATCCGGCGTGCCGGATCTGCAGCACTCGACCTTGCAGACGTCGCGTGTGGCCGGTTCGACGGGTTCTGGGAGCTGGTGCTTGCTCCCTGGGACGTGGCTGCGGGAATTCTTCTCGTTCGCGAAGCGGGCGGAATAGTCACGGACCTCAGTGGCAAAAATGCAAAGGTTGCACATGGTGCTTATGTTGCCGGCAACCCGTTCATTCACCGGTGGCTCATAGAAGCCATTCGTAACGCATGACTTTTCCAACACCTGATACCGGCTGGTCTGGTTCTAGAGATTGCAGATGAAATTGATAGAGTGCGTTCCCAATTTTTCTGAAGGAAGAAGACCCGAAGTCGTCGGCGCCATTCGTGATGCGATCGCCGGAGTCGAAGGCGTGACTGTCCTCGACGCTTCGTCCGACGAGTCGCACAACCGGTCGGTCATCACTTTCGTCGTGCCGCTCGAACACGCAGTACAGGCGGCGTTCGAGGGAATGCGCGTAGCCGCCGAGAAGATCGACCTGAGAACACATACCGGTGAGCATCCGAGAATCGGAGCAACGGACGTGGTTCCTTTCGTACCGCTCGAGGATTCGACGATGGATGACTGCGTCGCGCTTGCAAGACAACTGGGGGAGCGCGCTGGAAAGGAATTGCAGATCCCTGTTTACCTCTATGAGCGTGCCGCAACCCGGGATACTCGCAGAAATCTCGCCGATGTGAGACGCGGACAGTTCGAGGGACTCCGCAGTGAGCTTGGAACCAATCCTGATCGCGAGCCTGATTTCGGCCCGAACGCTGTTCACCCCAGCGCTGGTGCTACCGCCATTGGAGCCCGACCGTTTCTCGTTGCCTACAACGTCTACCTCGGCGACGCAGCAAATCTTCCTCTCGCGAAATCGATCGCAAAACAGGTTCGCGAGTCATCTGGTGGATTCAAGGCGGTCAAGGGGCTTGGGCTGGAAGTCGATGGACAGGCGCAGGTGTCGATGAATCTCGTCGACACGGATCAGACTGCTCTTCATACGGTATTCGACTTCATAGCGGGCAAGGCGCGTGAAGAAAACGTCGACGTCACCTGGAGCGAAATCATCGGGCTGGTTCCCGAGCGCGTTTTGTTCGACAGCGCGAAAGATCATCTCAAGCTTCGCGAATTCACGCCGGATCAGGTACTGGAGAGACAGGTTGCTCGCGCAATGCGTGCGTCGAGTCGGGAGTCACAGCAGTCATCATCCTCGACAGCCGCGGATTTTCTAAAGGATGTGGCATCGTCCGATCCTGTTCCCGGTGGAGGAAGCGTGTCCGCGTATGCGGGCGCGCTGTCGGCTGCGCTCACACGGATGGTTGCAGGGCTTACGATCGGAAAAAAGAAATACGCCGCGGTCGAGCCGGAGATGACTGTCGTTGCTGCAGCTGCCGATTCTCTCGCAGCATCGTTAGCCGCGCTTGTCGATCGCGATGCGGAAGCATACGGAGCAGTATCCGCAGCTTACAAGCTGCCGAAGGACGCCGAGGGACGAGGCGAGGCAATCACGAAGGCGCTTCTGGGCGCAGCGGAGGTTCCGCTGGAAACCGCGCGACTCTGCACTCAGGCAGCGGAGCTTGCTGCAACCGTCGCGGGCAAGGGCAACTCGAATGCAGTCACTGACGCGGGAGTGGCAGCGCTTCTTGCAAGCGCGGGGTGCAAGGGAGCCGCGTTCAACGTGAAGATAAATGTCTCGTCGCTCGCTGATCGCTCACTTGGCGCTCATCTCAATGCAGAAGCTGACGAGCTGGTTGCAAAGGCACACACCTTTGCCGTCGAGGCTTCGGAAATTGTGGAGCGGGCGTTGTCGGCTTAGCTCTCGCCTACGCCGCGGTGAGGATCCGCGGACCGTTCTCAGTAATCGCTACTGTATGCTCGAAGTGAGCTGATCGCTTTCCATCGATCGTCACGACTGTCCATTTGTCCGGCATCGTGCGAATGCCGGGCTTTCCAACGTTCACCATCGGCTCGATCGCGATGGTCAGGCCTGGGACAAGACGAATCCCACGATTCGGCTTGCCATAATTGGGAACCTGCGGCTCTTCGTGGAATCCCGTTCCGATTCCATGACCCACCAGATCGCGAACTACGCTGAATCCCGCCGCCTCGACAACCGCCTGCACGTGAGCGCCGATGTCACCGAGGTGATTCCCCGCCTTTGCAACCGCAACACCTGCATTCAAGGCTTCACGCGTTACGCTGAGCAAACGCTTTGACTCTTCGCTGACATTGCCCACCGCAACAGTCGTTGCAGAGTCGGTGTGATATCCCTCGTAAAAAACCCCGACGTCGATCGATACGACATCTCCTTCGTAGAGCACCCGCTTTTTCGAGGGAATTCCGTGAACGATCTCGTTGTTGATCGAGCTGCAGATGCTCGCGGGAAAGTTGTACAGTCCCTTGAACGAGGGTATCGCGCCATTGTGTGAGCGGATGAAATCTTCTGCGATCCTGTCGAGATCAGCAGTTGTCATCCCTGCTTTCACCGAGCGCTCCATGAGCTTCACAGTCTCGGCGAGGATTTTACCGCCCCGGGCCATGATCTCGATCTCACGCTGGGACTTGAGCTGGATCACGGCTCGAGCGCCTTCATTGCGCGCGCGGTGATCTCATCGAGATCTCCAGCCGCGTTGATCTTGACCAGATTCATCTTTCGCTCTTTCACCCAGTCGATTACCGGCTCAGTCTGCTCGCGGTACACTTTCAGTCTGTTGCGAATGGATTCGGGCTCGTCGTCCTTTCGCCGTACGAGTGTACCACCGCACTTGTTGCACCTGGTGCCCGGCTCGAGCCCCATGTACGGCGTCTGGCA
>DASROK010000299.1:0-7071 GCA_035646915.1 Gemmatimonadaceae bacterium | reverse complement strand
GTCTCATGCGGGGCGTAGCGTAGCCTGGTATCGCGCCTGCTTTGGGAGCAGGAGGTCCCCGGTTCAAATCCGGGCGCCCCGACCTTGCAGGGAGCTCAGCGTGTATGTGGGCCGACCTGCGCCAACGAAGCGCCAGTAGCTCAGTTGGATAGAGCAACAGCCTTCTAAGCTGTGGGTCGGGGGTTCGATTCCCTCCTGGCGCGCCACACTGCAGTACAAATACAATCTGCGCCGTTAGCTCAATTGGCAGAGCAAATGACTCTTAATCATTAGGTTGTAGGTTCGATTCCTACACGGCGCACTCTCCCTCCTCTTGGATCTTAGCGTTGTCGTCCCCGCGCACGCTGCGGCTGACGACCTCCCTCACTGCACCGCCGCTCTCGAAGCATCAGACCTCCCGCGAGACAAATGGGAGCTGATCGTGATCGACGACATCGACGGCAAAGGTCCCGCCTTCGCACGCAATCGCGGAATCGAAAAGGCTCGAGCAGAAATTGTCGCGTTTGTCGACTCCGACGTGATGGTGCATCGAGATGCGTTGCGACTGATTCTCGAACACTTTCAGACAGATGACATTCACGCTGTCTTTGGCTCTTACGACGACAAGCCCGCAGCGAAAGGAATTGTTTCCCAGTACAGGAATCTGCTTCACGCATACGTGCATCAGCATGCAGAAGGAGATGTTGAAAGTTTCTGGGCTGGATGCGGCGCCGCTCGCAAAACATCCCTCGCCGAAGCGGGAATGTTCGACGAACAGCGATTCGGCAGGCCCGAAATGGAAGACGTCGAGCTTGGATATCGGCTCAGCGACAAAGGCTTCAGAATCGTTCTGGATCCAGCGATACAATGCACGCATCGCAAACGCTGGACGCTTTCCGAAATGATTCGATCAGACTTTTCGAGGCGTGGCGTGCCCTGGACGCGACTGCTGATCGATCGCGGGGAGCTCACCAACCCTCGCGGACTCAGCGTCGGATCAGGCGAGCGGATTGCAGTGATTGCCGCGCCACTGAGCGTCCTGTCACTGGTCGCTGCGTTGTTCACCCGTCAATTCGTGCTCTTTGCAATCGCAGTCATAAGCTGGATCGCATTCATCTACTCGAGCTCGGGATTTCTCAACTGGCTCGAGCGCATCAAAGGGCACGCATTTCAGCTGGCGGCAATTCCACTGCATTTGATTTACAACATCGTGGCGTTCTCAGCGCTCGCCTGGGGAATCACGACGTCTTTGTTCAATCGGTCCTCGCGAGAGCGTTATACACGGCCCCGATGATTCGTCCCACACCGTAACCGATCACGAAGAGGTACACAAAACCAATGAACGCGCCAGGCACCGTGACGCGATACCCCGGAAGGTATTGACCCACCAGCGCGAGGTGCGGACCAACGGTCTTTCCTCCCTTCATCACAAGCACGATCGTGGCGAGGAAGATTGCCAGCCCGAAAAGAAGCCCTACCGCGATTCCCCATGCGCGCGCGTTCAGGCGAAGCAGAGTGTTGAGCTCCTCGTCCCGCGTCATCTTTGACTGTTCTGTCATATGTGATCCAGGAAGTTGCGCGAGTCCGCGAGCTCCGCCTTGCTGCGAATCATGAACAGCGACAATGCGAGCACGAGGTTTCTCACGAAAGCGGTGAACCATCCCGCGCAGAAACCGGTGGCAAATCCCCAGGCTGCTCCAATAAAAACGCCCGCCCAGCTCACGGCATACCCGGCGAAATACTGAGAAAGAAGCCAGAGATCGACTGCTGGCCGGGGACTCAGAAGCAGCTGCACCGCCGTGAGTCCGCCCACTGCAAGCGCTGCAACGACTCCAATCGCTGCCCCGAACGCGCGCTTGTCGATTGGAGCAAAGAGCAACATCGCCGAGCGCGGAAGCTCGCGCTGAATTTCCGCGGGTTCTCCGGGAAGAAGAATCTCCTTCATCTCATTCATCTGACCCCCTCCGCTTCGCGATCTGGTGCGTGTTCTACCCGCTGCTCCTCGTGATACTCGTAGTCGGTATTCACAGACCAGATATCGTGGCTCGCACCCTCGATGTTCTCCACCGCGAGCATCGCCGTATACATGGAGTGATCCTGGTTGTTGTACTTGTGCATTCCGTTACGTCCAACCGTGGCGAGATTCGGAATCCCGTCCAGGTGGCCGCGAATTGCAGTGACGTTTCCAGCGTATGCCGAATCGTAAATGGGGTAAGCTTTGGGCATTCGCACGACAGTTCCATCGATCACTTTTGCGTCGGGCGCTAATCCAAGTCGCTCAAGCTCCTTCGAGGCCAGTGCAATCAGCTCAGCGTCGCTCTGGTTCCAGAGCGCATCTCCCTTGAAGCAGAAGTACTCCATTCCAAGACACGATGCTCCAGAAACCGGCACCATCGCCTTGCTCCAATTGCCAAAATTCTGCACTCGGCCAACAAGAACGCCGGGCGTGTGCACGTAGATCCAGTTGTCGGGGAAGAGGTCATCCTTGTCGAGCACCAGCGCGACAAGAATGAAATCGCGATAGCCAAGTCCTTCCGCTGCATCTCGAACAGGCGCAGGCACACCGGGATCCAGAGCGCGCACCAGTGATCGAAGAGGCATTGTGTTTATGAAATAGCTTCCTTCGATTTTCTTCTCGCCAGCGGGAGTGCGGACGAGCGCGCTCCTGATCACGCCGTTTTCTACGGCGAGAGACGTCACTGAATGCGACAGATGAACCTTTCCGCCAAGCTCGGCGACACGTTCGGCGCATTTCTCCCACATCTGGCCGGGACCAAGTCGTGGATAGTGAAACTGCTCGATCAAGCTTTTTATGCTTGCCGAGCGCTTCTGGAGAGAGGTTGCCGCGAGGATCGCTCGCGCAAGTGACAAGCCTTGCACGCGCTGCGCTGCCCACTCAGCGCGAATCTCTGTGCAGGGAATTCCCCACACCTTCTCCGTGTATGTCTTGAAGAATATTTCGTAAAGGCGCGCGCCGAAGCGGTTTGATACCCACTGCTCGAAATTCTCCTCGACAGGGTTGGGCCGCACACGCGCTTTCATATAGCTCGCCACGATCCGCACCGTTTCCCAGAGGCCGAGGCCGCTCAGTGCATTGGAGGCCTTGAGTGGATAGTTGAAGAATTGTCCGCCATAGAGAATTCGCGACAGCCTCGGCACCTCCAGGAATTCGGTTTCCAGGAGCTCACGCCAGAGATCTTCGACAGGCTTGATCTTGGTAAAGAATCGGTGGCCGCCAATGTCGAAGCGAAAATCCTTGTAGCGCGCGGTTCGGGATATTCCCCCAACTACTTCGTCGCCCTCCAGCACGACGACAGAACGTCCGCTCTTCGCCAGCAGATATGCGGCGGTGAGCCCCGCCGGCCCGGCACCGATTACGATGATCGGCTTTCCTGAATCGGTTTCTCCGCCAGCCCGAGCGGCTGATGTGTCGCTGAGAAGTGTTCCGGTCATTCAGTGTTGCGAATGCGATAAACCTCGGCGCGTGCCCGGGGGCGGGCGATCGCATATACTGAATCGTAATGGAACGGTCCGTATCTGGAGACCCGATTCTCCATCTGCGAGCGCCACACATCCCATGTCTGGCAGCCTTCCATCGTGCCGCACTCGATCAGAAGATAAAAATCCTTGCTGCGCACGAGCTCGGACATCGCGCTGTCCGGATAGTAGTATTCGCGGTCGGAAATCGCTTTCCACCTTCCCATGGCCCCACGCTCGCTCACAAGAAGCGTCCTGTCTCGAGGAAGCGTTTCGACGTATTGCCGAAGTCCTCTGAATGTATCGGCCACGTCGCCTACATATGATGGTGCGCTTGTGATTGTGACGGCGAATTTCTTTTCAGAGGCAGTGCCGGCAAATCGCCACGCCCTGATTCCGATGACTGCTGTCAATGCGCATGCGGCGCCAAGCGCAACGGCCGTACGTGACCGAAGAAAGAGTGGAATGCGTTCCCGGTATCTGTTGAACAGGAACGCGGCGCCCGTATAGAAAAAAATCCAGATGAATGCCTGGTAGCTCTTCAGATATCGCGAAGTACTCGGCAGCATGAGGCCGAGGACTGGCAGGGCTGCCAGTAAATACAGGATCTCCGGGAGAAGCTTGTCGCGGCACTTCCACAGTCCGATCAGAGTCGTGATTCCCAGGACCAGTCCCACAATGAGCCACGCAGTCTGAATCGGGTTCGCAAAGAACGTAGTCTGGAAGTAATGCTCGATGGTTGGGTTGATGAATCCCTGCATGAAGGTTGGAACGATCTGCGAGGGAATTCCGGCGCCGACAACGTTCAGGATCATGCCGAGCTTGTCGCCTTTTCTCGCGAACGCTATCGGCTCCCGCAGATATCTGCCGAAGATCGCGTCGGTGTTGAGAGCTACAAGCAGAGCTACGATGGCTGTTGCTCCAATGAGAACAAGCACTGCACGGCGTGGCAGGGGATTCCGCCTGGAATGCTTTCCGCGCCAGAGCACTGCAGCGTACACGAGAAGAACCGGACCGGTGAACCGCAGCAGGAACGAAACCACAAAGAGAACCGCGTAAGCTGCAATCGCGATCGGTCTCCGAAAGGAAGAGCCGTCTGAGCAGATAATCCGGATCGAAAGAATCAGCGCCGCCATGGTGAAGGCGGCATACGGAGCGTCGACAAGGGGCAGAAAGATGTTGCTCAGCCAGACTGGATTCAGAAGCGTGAATGCAAAGGCGTAAGCGATCACCCATCGATGCCGGCGTTTCGGATGAATCCAGGAAAAGATGTAGGCTGACAACAACGCAACAGCGCCCACGATCGGGACGTTGAGAACCTGGATCGCTCTCAGCTCCTGGTCGAAGTCATCGAACAGGAGGAGAAGCGGAGCGCGCAGGACCCCGGGCATCGCTGCATACGAAAAAGGCGGTATGTTGACGGCCCATCGCGCAGACGTCTGACCGGTCTCTACGAGCGATTTTGCCTTCAGCCAGTAATTGAGCGGGTCGGTCTGGAGGCGCGGATAGAAAAACGCCGGGTCGATCAGAAAGATCGCGGCGAGCGCAAGGACGCAGAATCCGCCGCCGAAGATCGCAAGTGCGGGCCACTCGCGCCGGCAGAACGAGCTCAGCGATTCAATTCGGAAATGAAAGTCGTATGACGACTGTGTCGTGTCCAGCTGCGAGTGCACTTCCTTTTGAAAGCCGCGCAGACAATACTTCGACGAGTGGGCCTGAGCAATGTGTCAGGGATAAGGAATTCGAGAGGAACGCATGCTGAAGGAAGAGAAGCCAAGCAGGAATGAAGACGAATACTTCGCCAAGCTCGATGCCGATCTCCTGAAGGAGCGGCGCTCCCGGCTCGACGAGGAGCGCCTCAAGCAGGAGCGGTTTTCGCACCACAACAAGTGCCCCAAGTGTGGCTGCGATCTGGAAGAGAGCGAGCACAACGGAATCAAGATCGATCAGTGCAACGAGTGCGCAGGCATCTGGCTCGACAAGGGAGAGCTCGAGCTTATCGAGGAAATGGACCGGCGCAATCCCCAGAACCGGTATAACTTCGTCCAGTCTCTCTTCAAGCTGGCCAAGCGCTGATGCCAAACAAGAGCGGAAGTCTCAAGGACAAAGCGGACGCGCTGTACCGCGCCGCTGCTGAGTGCCATCGGCGCCATACCAGCTACTCGAGTCTCGTCGACAAGGAAGGTGAAGGCTCGGATGAGGAGCAAAGGGAAGCGCTCGAGATGGCGTTCATCTCCGACGACGCCCTCGCCACCGCGATGACCGCGTACGAGAGCGCCAAGGATCACGTTGACGGTGGCAATTCCGAAGAGTGGTGGCACAAGAGCAACATGTTGTGGCACGCGAGCAAGGAGTACATCCGCCGCCATGCGAATTGTGAAGGAATGTCGAAGCGCCTTGGCCGGCAGTCGCGGACACGGCTTGCCGAGCTGACGCTGAGCTTCGATCTCGAGGCGTCGGCGCTTCTTGCGCTCCGAATGGCTGCTGATTCTTACCGGAGCGCGAGGCCCGAGCTGGAATAGCCCAGTCGCTGCTTGATCTTGGCGACAATCATCTCGATGGCGATCGAGTTGTGCCCGCCCCGGGGTACAATGATGTCTGCGTAGCGCTTGCTTGGCTCTACGAATTGAAGGTGCATCGGCTGCACGGTGGACAAATACTGGTCGATAATCTCGTTCAGCGGCCGGCCGCGCGTAGTGAGATCGCGCTGAATTCGGCGGATGAGCCTGATGTCGGCATCCGCGTCAACGAAGACTTTCACATCGCATAGATCGCGGACCCGTTCGTCGACGAACAGCAGGATTCCATCGATGACGATGACGTCGGACGGCGCCACGGCGGCGGTTTCGTCGGACCGCAGGTGCGTTACGAAATCGTAGACGGGTTTGTCGACTTGTTCACGCTCGGCGAGCTGCTCCAGGTGGCTGGTGAGCAGGTCGAAGTCGAACGCGTCGGGGTGGTCCCAGTTGAGTCTTCTGCGTTCGTCCAGGGAGAGGTCGGTGAAGTTACGGTAGTACGCATCCATGTCGATGAATGCGACGGAGAGGGAACCGAGATTTTCGGCGACGTTTTTCGCGACGGTTGATTTTCCGGATCCTGATCCGCCGGCGATTCCGATGATGAGCGGTTTGGACACGAGCTGAATTTACGCGGTGGAGGAACAGTTCGCGGAATGCTGTGTATTCGGTGTTCCCGTGTGGTTTTTCTCTCGGAAAAAGGGAGAGAAAAAAAGAGTTGGTGAGGGGTTGAAGTCATCAACTGGAAAGGGTAGAATGCGATCCCCGCCATGAATTCGCGTGAGTGAGTCGCGAAAGGGATTCTGTGGTGATCTCGTTGAAAAAGTTTTCAGAATCACTTGACGGGATGGGGCGTTTCTGATACAATTGAAGGCTGCCTGAGAATGGCAAGCAAAGTTGTTTGAAAATCGAAGTTGAGATCAAAGTGATGTGCGAGGCGAAGTCAATGATCCGTGTTCATTCAGGGGCACGGAGAGACTTTGAACCTGAAATATCACAAGTGATTCCGGATGTGGTGCCTTAGGTGGCAACATCTGGGGAAGTCCGCGTTCGGAGAGCAATTGAATTCTCTATTGGAGAGTTTGATCCTGGCTCAGGA
>DASROK010000298.1:0-3621 GCA_035646915.1 Gemmatimonadaceae bacterium | reverse complement strand
GCCGTGCTACCCGCGAGTTCTTTCAGGTCAGCGGCGTTTACTACTGGCAAGTGTCGGGGCCGCTCGAGTTAAAGGGATGCGCCGCGGACAGTGCTCTGGCTGACCAGTTTCTCAACTATCGCATCAAGTCTCCGACGCCCTCCGTGGCGCTCGAAGCGGTGCGCGGCCGGCGCACCATTCACGTGAATTATCTGGATCGCGCAAAGTACCCGGTCGCTGCAGAATTCGGGGCGCGCTCGATCATGGCCGCGCCTCTGCTGGTCAGCAACAAGGTGATCGGGGTCATGGAGTTCTTGCACGACTCGGATCCGGGCTTTTTCAACGATGACCTTGCGTCAAAGGCGACCATCCTGGCAGGGCAGTTGGGGAGTTTGCTGGAAACGCGAAAGGTGAACGAGGCTTCGCGCCAGGAGCATAAGCGGGCCGTGATCCTGTCTGAGGTGGCACAGGCGCTGAATGCGGTGCCGGATGTCGCCGCCGTGATCGAAGCGTTGGCTGATCGGATCAGGATCTTGTTGCGGACTCGAGTTGTATGCGTGCTGATGCGCCGGGACACAATCTTTGAGCTCGCGGCGGTAGCGGCCGAATCTCCTCAACTGGCGACAACAGTCCGGTCGCGCTACGGACGAGCCGGATTGCGTTTTGCGACAGACCTGGCCGCGCGGGCCGTGTCCGCAGGCGAGCCGGTCATGGTGTCGGTTTCAGCGGAATCGCATGCGCTCGATGAGCTGGTTCCATCTGGAATGCTCATCGCTGCACCGTTTCGAACCTCGAAAACTCATGGCGCAGTGCTGGTGTATCCCCAACAGCAGGGAACCTACAGCGCAGAAGATAAGGCGTTGGTGGGATCGGTGTGCGGGTTCGGGGCAGTAGCCATCGCGAATGCAGAGCTCTATGGGACCGCGCGTGAGCAAGCACGCGAATTGCATCAATTGCTGGACATCTCATCGCAGTTGGGCGGGATCGGGGAACTCGACCGGTTCCTGCAGACATTCGTGGTGCGGGCAGCGGACTTCCTGCAGTTCGGGCGTTGCGTGATCGGGTTGCTCGAGGATGGCGTATTTCGAGTTCAGTGGGGAGTGGAGCACGGGCAGTCGCGTCGCGTAGACCTTGCGATTCCAGAGGGCATCGCGACCCAAGCACTGAAGGGCAAGGATGTTTTTTGGACCGATGATGCAACGCAGGTCCCGGGCGCCAATCTCGAGGCAATTACCAAATATCAAATCAAGCAGCTATTAGCCGTGCCGCTGCTCGGCTCCGACGGCCGCGTCTTCGGAATGTTCGGTTTGTTGGACCGGTTGAATGGGCAGGCGATTTCACAGGAGGACATCCGCCGAGCTCGTGCTTTGGCCGCGCAGGCCGCGGTGGCGCTCGAGGCGACCCGAAACCTGCACCTCGCTGACCAGCACCGGAGTCGTGCGGAAGCGCTGATGGGGCTGGCCCGAGAACTCAGCACCGTGCTGCACTTGCCGGAGTTCGTGCGCAGCTTCGCAGCGCGGGCTGCCGACCTCCTGCAGGCCAAATGCGCGGCGATTGTTCAATTGCAGGATTCGTCGCTCGAGACCGCAGTACTGCGGGGCTCGCCCGATCAAATTTGCGCGGAGCCTGGAGTGTTGAAGCGTGTGAGCCATGCTTTGGCGGCGGTAGCGCAGCAACCGGAAAAAAACTTTCTCTATGCCCCCGCGAGCACTCTGCTTGGCAGCAGCCTGGCGGAGACCATTGGCTGGAACGATTGCACGCTGGTTCGCATGACAGGGGCGTCCGGAGAATTGGTCGGGCTGCTGTGCCTGGCCGATCGCGGAAAGCCAGTGACGGAAGAAGAACACGGTTTGATGGAAGCCATCGCGGGGCATGCGTCGATCGCCCTCGAAAATACGCGCTTATTCACACGCATGGAACAAGCGAGCCGGCATTGGATGGAGATTTTCGATGCCCTCAGCGACTTCATTGTGGTGCACGATGAGGCGCACAACATCCTTCGCGTGAACCGATCGCTCGCAGACTTTATCGGTGTTCCGCCCGCGGAACTCGTAGGAGTCAACATGCGCGCGCTGGAAGCACTTGCTACCAGCGCGCCCCACTCCTGCCCGTTCTGCCGGAGCGGAGACGGGAACGACGACTACGTTTATCCAGTCATGGAACGCTCCTACCTGGTGTCGACGTCGCGCATCCATGGAGCGAGCACCGAAACCCTGCAAACGGTTCACGTCCTGAAAGACATCACCGACCGGCGGGAAGCGGAACGACGCTACCGGGAACTGTTCGACACGATTCAGGAAGGGCTCTTTTTCTCTACACCGCAAGGGCGATTTGTCGAAGTCAACGACGCGCTGGTGCGGATACTCGGCTACAACAGCCGCGAAGAACTTTTGCAGGTCGACATTCCAACCCAGGTGTATTTGTCTCCCGACCGCCGGCACATGATCGAAGAGGAGTTGAAGCGACAGGGCACGGTGAAGAATTACGAGGAAACGCTGCAGCGCAAGGACGGATCGTTGATTCACGTCCTCATTAATTCGTTTGCAGTCACGGATGCCTTCGGAACAATCCTGCAATATCGCGGCCTGATGCTCGACGTCACGGGATTAAAAACGTCCCAGGTGGAATTGCAGAGGGAACGAGATTTTTCCGACAAGATTTTGAACAACACCCAGAGCTTGATTCTGGTGGTTGACACGGCAGGACTGGTGAGCTACGCGAACCGGCGCTGGTTTGATTTAGGGTTTGAACAAAAACAACTGATTGGGCATCCGCTGCTCGACCGCGTGTCACCGGCCCGCCGACAGGCGCTGCAGGACGCGCTGAGCGCTACTGTCAGCGGGCATCAGGTCGACAACATCGATCTCCAATTGCTGCGCGGCGACGGGAAAGTCGGGCAATTCTCCGGCAACCTGAGCCCGATGCGGGATGAACAGGGCAATGTGAGCAGCATCGTGGTGGTGATGACCGATGTGACCGACGCCGCGTTGCTGCAGTCGAAACTGATGCACGCGGAAAAGATGGCTGCTGTGGGACAACTGGTGTCCGGTGTCGCGCACGAAGTCAACAACCCGCTGACTGCGATTCTTGGCTTTGCCGACCTGCTGATGGAGAGCACGGATTTACCTGAAACGGCGCGCAAGGACCTGCGTGTCATCCTGCAGGAAGCGCAGCGCACCAAGCAGATTGTCCAGAACCTGCTCAGTTTCGCCAGGCAGATGCCGCCGCAGCGCAAGCCGGTCCAGGTGAATACGATCCTGCGGCGGACCGTGCAACTGCGAGCTTATGACTTCAACAGCCACGGGGTTGAAATCATCGAGCAATTGGACGAAGAGTTGCCGCACGTAGTAGGCGATGCCCACCAGTTGCAGCAGGTGTTTCTCAATATTCTGAACAACGCTTACGATGCGGTCCGCGATACGGGTCGAATGGCGAAGATCGAGATTTCTACTAGGGCTCGCGCTTCCGTCGTGGAAGTGCAATTTCGCGACAACGGTCATGGCATCACCCACCCGGACCGCATCTTTGATCCATTCTTCACGACCAAGGAAGTTGGAAAAGGCACGGGTCTTGGCTTGAGCATCTGCTACGGCATCGTGCGCGAACATGGAGGGGAAATCATTTCCCACAACAACGCTGGTT
>DASROK010000297.1:0-4663 GCA_035646915.1 Gemmatimonadaceae bacterium | reverse complement strand
AACTGGGCTGGCCCTCTCGCCGGAAGGACGAGAGGAACTCTCGTTTCGATGGAGGCGGGTGTGATTGTTGCATTCGCTCTCGCGAACCTTGCGGAGCGTGCAACTTTATTCGTTTCGCCGGGTGACAAGGTTTATGAAGGCATGCTGATTGGAGAGAATTCGCGCCCCGGTGACATGGACGTGAATCCGACGAAAGAGAAGAAGCTGACCAACATGCGGAGCAAGTCGACTGACGACAATATTCAGCTCGAGCCGCCCCGCGAGTTGACTCTGGAAGGCGCGCTGGAGTATATCGAGGAGGACGAGCTGATCGAGGTGACTCCGCAGGCTATACGTCTCCGGAAACGCTTCCTCAGCGCGAATGATCGAAAGAAGCTGTCGCGCGAAGCGAAACGCGAGCGCGCGCTTCTCTAACCCGGAGGAAAGTGATTGTATGTTGGACAGATTCGAGTCGCCGGCTGAGGGAACCGCTGACGAAGGCGACGCGAGGATGGGGTACGCGGTAGAAGATTACAGAGCGGCTGGTCCCACAGACAGTGACGATCCCGAGGATGAAATCCTCGACGATGATGATCTCGACGACGATGAGGAGGATGATGACGACGACGATCTCTTTGACGACGAGGACGATCTCGACGATGAAGATGACGAGGATTTCGACGACGAAGATGATGATGAAGATGACGATGACGATGATGATGACGACGATCTGGACGACGATCTAGACGACGATCTCATCGATCTGGACGACGAATTCGACACGGAAGACGAGGACCGGCACAAGGGTCCTGGGCACTCCCGATACGAAGACTGATTTTGGAGAGATAGCAGAGGAAGCAGAGCGCAGGAGAAAACCGCCGGTGATGCCGGCGGTTTTTTCGTACATTTGCGAGATGCGTACATATCTCGCCGTTCTCACGCTGCTCTCAACGAGCACGCTTGGCGCACAAACTCGTTTCGCGTCGGACTTCCGCGACAAGACGATGCGCGTCGATTACTTCCACACCGGTGGAATAGGATCGGAGATCGTCAGTGTCGACCGCATTGTCTCCGATGGACCGTGGCCGGGGAGCACGACTCATCTTCTCGACTCGACCAACCTCGGGAAATACCGTTTCACCGTTCAGGATTCGGCGACCGGAAGGCCGATGTACTCGCGCGGATTCGCGTCGATTTACGGCGAATGGGAAACCACGGGAGAAGCGGCGACAACACACAAGACATTCAACGCGTCGCTGCGTTTCCCATGGCCACTGCATCCTGTGAAGATCATCTTCGAGAAGCGAGACAGCGTTGGCCGATTTGCACCGCTCACGACATTCGATGTGAACCCGGCATCGCAGTCGGTGAACAGCGCCGACATCGCGCCTGAAGGCAAACCGTGGACCTTATGGGAAAGCGGGCCCGCTCACTCCAAGGTCGATCTCGTCATACTCGGCGAAGGATACACAGCGGCAGAGCGTGCAAAGTTTCACGCGGATGTTCGCCGCCTTGTCGCAAAGCTGTTCGACAAAGAGCCATTCAAGAGCCACAAGTCGGACTTCAATGTGCGCGCGATCGATCTTGCATCCGCTCAATCAGGAGTGAGCCAGCCGCAGAAGGGCAAATATCGCCGCACGGCCACATCGACCGACTACAACGTATTCGGCAGCGAGCGATACGTGCTCTCACTCGACAACCGCCGTCTGCGCGACGTGCTGTCAGCGGTTCCCTATGATTTCGTCGAGATAATCGTCAACGACAAGCAGTATGGCGGCGGCGGAATCTTCAACGAACACTCGACCGTCTCGGCCGACACGGAATACGCTCCCTACATCTTCGTTCACGAGTTCGCGCATCACATGGCTGGACTCGCCGATGAGTACTACACGTCGCCAGTCGCGTATACCACCGGCGGGGCAATTCTCGCCGAGCCGTGGGAGCCGAACGCGACTGCGCTCCGGGATACTGCGAACCTCAAGTGGAAGCATTTAGTGAAATCCGGCACACCGCTCCCGACTCCGTGGGACAAGAAACAGTTCGAGGATGCGACGAGACCGTTTGTAGATCGTCGCGCTGCCTTGATCAAGCGCAATGCACCTGAGGCCGAGTTCGACAAGCTGTTCCACGAACAGGAGCTGGTTGAGCAGAAACTATTGAAAGCAATGGCGAATTACGGACGCACGGGAGCGTTCGAGGGCGCGAATTACGAGGCTCAGGGATATTATCGCCCGGAGATCGACTGCATCATGTTCACCCGCAGCGCCGATCATTTCTGCGCTGTTTGCCGGGAGTGGCTGAATAAGATTATCAGCCTCTATTCTTCATGATGCTCTGCGCTCTGCTACCTCTCTCTTTCCATGAAAAAATCGACCGCGTGATTCACTTCCTCGCGGGTCATCGTGTGATTCCCGTCGAACTCCTCGAACTTCACGGGATAATTCTTTTCCTTCAGCGCGGCGACAATCTCGCGGCTGGTTAAATCGATCGGCAGGATCTCATCCTGCCGGCCGTGTCCGATGAAAATCCTCGGCTTTCCTGTCTTTACTGCAGGCTGAACGAATCCCGGCGAGAACGCGAGTATCGTGTGAAACAGGTTTGCGTTCGTGATGCCAAGTGAGAGCGCGTAAGTCGCGCCGTCGGAGAATCCGCCGACGGCGATTTTATTCGGGTCTATCCTGCATCGTGTGAATGCAAGATCGAGCGCGCGATCTATGAAGCGCACGTCAGGACCCCATTCGCCGTAGATCATGTCCCACGTTGGATTTCGAGAATCGGGAATCACAAGAACGATTGCGTCCTTGTCGAAGATCTCGCCAAGTGATCCGCGGGTGAACTCGCGTGCGCTTTGTCCGGCGCCGTGCATCAGAACGAGCAGCGGTGAAGCCCGCAGCGGAGTGTACGTGGGCGGAACGTAGATGAATCCGTCTCTTCCCGTTCCAAGTCCAAGCGGATGTAATCCAGGCTCAGGGTTCTCGGTGGGCGTTCCGGGGCGCGAATACAGCATCACCCCTGACTTGGCCGGCTGAGTCGCAACTGCATCTGAGCGCTTGCACGCGGCTGCGAGAATCGAGAGACCTGCTGATTGAACGAAGTCGCGGCGAGTGAGCTGGTGCATTGTCACTAACGATAGGGCTGCCAGGGCTCGATGCTACCTCGATCTGTGCAAGATTGTTGTTTGGTGGCTTTCAGAATCCTTACCTCTCACGCACGGCAGGGCTTAGATTCCCCGCTCTATGAAATTCTCGAGATTATTTGCGCTGGTAACGATCGGGCTTGCGCTGTCATCCGCGGATGCGCGCGCTCAGCGTGAAGACCAGTTCGCGTGGGGACTTGCAGGCGGCGCGACAATTCCGTCGGGTCTGGGCAGTGATTATCACAAGACAGGCGTTCACGGTGACGTTTCACTCGGCATCGGGATGGTCGATTCTCCATGGGGAATTCGCTTTGACGGGATGTATTCGTCGCTGGGTGACGGGCATCACGTCGTGAACACGCCCGGCGGCGTGGATCCGGGGCAGGGAAAGGCGAGACTGTTCATGCTTTCGGGAAACGGAGTGTTCAACGTCTACGGAAGCAACACGCACCTCTACGCGCTCGGCGGGCTGGGAGGTTACTGGTACAATCCTGACGGGCCGGGGACGAAAGCTGAAAACGATTTTGGTCTGCAGGCGGGGCTTGGTGTATGGCTCGGTTTTGCGAATGCGTTCGTCGAGGCGAAGTGGGTGAATCTCTATCGTGCGCTGCCGAATCCGGATACAGGTGAGAACGGGAAGAAGTCGATGCGGCTGTATCCTGTAACACTTGGAATAATCTTCTAGGCCGGATAGTTTTCGAGACTGTCTCGCGAGCGGTTCTCCTGCGAGAGCGGGCCATTAGCTCAGGTGGTTAGAGCGCACGCCTGATAAGCGTGAGGTCCGAGGTTCAACTCCTCGATGGCCCATAACTCATGAATCATTGCCCCGCTTGCACATCACTGTGTGAGCGGGGTTTCTCGTTTCAATGACGCTACGTCAGATGACGTATGTTCGCAAAGCCGGTTGATCTCGACCTTTACGCGTTAGTCACGATCACCCGTCCTTGATTGGGAGCTCACATGACATACACGGTTCGAAAGGCGATCATAACAGCAGCTGTCAGCGGTGTGTGCGTCGCATGCGGCATTCCGACTGAGACCAGCAAGGTCGTTCAGCTGCATTTCGAAGGGATAGTCACCCACGACAACAAGCCCCTCGAAGGCGCAACCGTCGAGGTGAACGGATCGCTTTTCGTCTGGACAATCCCGACTGCGTCTACCACAACCGATGCGAACGGCAAATACACTGTTCAGTCGCCATATAACTGCGATGAAGGTGCCGATCTCAACCTTTCTCCGGGAAACAGCGCGATGCTCGTTGCGCACGCGGTGGGGTATGGCTCTGTCAGCTCAGTGAATATCGGTCGCACTCTTATCTGCACCGAGGCCGTTCAACGTGTTGACTTCGCGCTCTGACCAGAAATTTACCTGCGACGAGACGTCTCGGTTCAACGGAGTCTTTTGTCATCTACAATCCGGAATAATTTCCACAGCTCTCTCGTCCAGAGCACGATGCTTGCTGCGGCGAGGCAGCGCAGCCAGTCACCACCGGAAAGCGCTACTGTTCCGAACGCCTGCTGCAGGAAGGGCACGTAAATGACCAGTGCC
>DASROK010000296.1:0-26783 GCA_035646915.1 Gemmatimonadaceae bacterium | reverse complement strand
AGACACAGCTGGCATCATCTCGCGCGAATCAAGGAGACGCTCGGCAAATAATCCATGCAGCTTGTCTGGCCAACCCTCGAGCATCTTCCGAGTTATAAAGCAGCTCTCGAACGGGGCTGGTCGTCCGACAACCTGAGGTCCGACGAGTCACGAGCCGAAGAGCTCGATCGAATCAGGAATGATCCTGCCGGATTCATCGCAAGTCTCGTGGATATCGAGGCTCGTGGTGATCCGGTGATTCTTCCTGACGGCAGCACGACGAAGCGGCTGCCTGGCTATCATCGGTGGATGTGGGACGGAGAGTTTTCCGGCAGCATCGGATTCCGGTGGGACCCTGGGACGGAGGCGCTGCCTCCGACATGCCTCGGTCACGTTGGTTACTCCGTCGTTCCGTGGAAACAGCGGCGCGGCTATGCAACTATCGCACTGAGTGAGATTCTCGTCGATGCAAAGACACGCGGCCTCCGCTACGTCGACGTCTGCACTCAACCGGAGAACATCGCGTCGCAGAAAGTGATCACTGCGAATGGCGGCGTGCTGGTAGAGAAGTTCGTTCCTCCTCCGAGTGTCAGCCGGGGTGAGGAGCTGCGGTATCGAATCAGCCTCGACCGGGCGATTGCAATCGACTTCTAACGGTCGTTTATTCTCGCCACTCCGATGAAATCAGTGAAATGAGATTATGGATTCATTTTAGACGTAGTGCGCTGTTCGTTTTCCTGCTTTCACCTGCAATTGTGCAGGCGCAGGAGGACGAACACTCTGCTCATCACACAACCAGAAGTAACGCGCGGGCACTCGGTCACGTGACATTTCCCAATTCAGGGAATAAGGCCGCACAGAAACCGTTTCTCGAAGGACTCGCGCTGATTCACAGCTTCGAGTATTCCGATGCTGTCGATGCATTCAAGCGTGCAGAGAAAGCTGACCCGAAGTTTGCACTGCCATACTGGATGGAAGCGCTGTCGAACACTCAGCTAGTCTGGGGAATCGACGACACAGCGGCAGCGCACGCGGCATTGAAACGTCTCGGTCCGACAGCGGCAGAGCGACTTGCCCGCGCGGGCACTCCGCGTGAGCGGTCATTTGCCGCGGCAGTCGAAGCATTCTACGCAGGCGGCACGGAGAGAGAACGCGCTCATGCTTTTGCCGATTCGCTGCGTCAGTGGAGTCAGAAGATGCCGACTGATCCGGAAGCGCATGCATTCGCAGCGCTCGGCATTATCTGGCAGGCGCTGGACGCCGACGGGGCAGCAGCGGAAAAGTTGAACGCCGAAGCAGTGCGACACGCGCAGTATGTGTTCGATCGCAATCCACTTCATCCTGGTGCGGCGCATTACATCATTCACGCGTCCGATGCACCGGCAACTGCGCGACGGGGATTGCGCGCGGCCCTGGAGTATTCGCGAATTGCGCCCGATGCAGAGCATGCGCTTCACATGCCCTCGCACATATTTCTTCCACTTGGCATGTGGGACGAGCTGGCGAGAGCGAATGAGCGTGCATGGAAAGCGTCGCGCGCTTCTGTCGCACGACACAACCTCGACCTGTGGGAAAACGACTGGCACAGTCTCAACTGGCTTCAGTACGCGTACCTTCAGCAAGGGCGATGGAAAGCTGCGCGCGCATTGATCGACACAGCGCGCATGCTCACCAGCGGAATGAAGGACAAGGTCAGGCCGGCAGAGAATCCCGATGCAGCGCTCGCAGTAGAGCAGCTTGCGTTTCGATATGGCGCCGAGACGGGAGACTGGTCACGGTATCCACTGGATTCTGCTGTGATCGATCTTTCAGATCAATCGATCTCGGGACGAGCTCGCGGAATGGGGATTGTTTCGCGTTTCCAGCACGGCCTCGCGGCACTTAGAGGGCGGCGTGATTCAGAGGGAGCTCGAGCTGCCATCGCGTCACTCTCCAATGCACGCCCGGGTTTTGCAAAGACTCTTCAAACTCTTCTCAGCATTGACTCTGCACCTCCGTCGGAGAGAATCGCGGCGCTCGAGGAGATCCGGACTGCCACGAGGGTGGACCGGTACTCGTCGATGACGCCGAACGTTGCAATCAATTTCCCGGATGAGCTTGGGCGGGCATTGATTGCCGCCGGTAAAGCGAGTGATGCAGTCAAAGTGTATAACGAAGCGCTAGCCGATCGACCGCGTGTTGCTGCGTCACTCCTTGGACTTGCCCGAGCTCAGGAGGCCGCAGGCGATAAAGCTGGTGCGCGAGCAACCTATGCGGAGCTCAGGAAAGTCTGGGCGCATGCAGATCCTGACGTTAGAGCAATTCTCCACTAATCGTCTTCCCAACCCAGCTGGTTTTTGAAGTCTTTCACCGAATGGGCACAGGTCAGCAACCCTATATACCTTGACAGGCATATACTCAATATAGTATATAACCTGATATGGCATCTGTCTTCGAAATCATTGCGGAACCGAACCGCCGGGCGATTCTGAGTCTCCTCGCATCGAAAGAGCAGTCAGTTGGCGAGATCGAGCGCCGTCTGCACATGTCGCAGCCGACAGTGTCGAAGCACCTGCGGATTCTGCGCGATGCCGGGTTTGTGGAATCAACAGTGGATGCGCAGCGGCGGCTCTACAGCCTGAAGTCCAAGCCACTTCAGGAGCTGGACGAATGGCTGGCACCGTTCCGTGATCTATGGTCGCGTCACGTTGATGCTCTCGAGCGCCATCTCGACCGCCTGCATCCGTCGAAGCCGGCAAAAACAACGACAAGGAGAAAAAAGAAATGACCACTCGCGAGCAGTATACCCCCGGTGCAATGACGGCGAACGTCGAGAAGAACGGCGAGAATTGGGCGCTCGTAATCACCAAGGATCTGCAGCATTCGCCGGACAAAGTCTGGGATGCGCTGACTGATCCTGTGCAGATTCGCGAATGGGCGCCGTTCGATGCAGATGGCAACATGGGCGCTCAGGGAAACACGGTGATGCTCACGACGGTTGGAGCACCTTCGCCGCATGTGACAGAAACCAAAGTCACGCGGGCCGACAAGCCGGAATTGCTCGAGTACAACTGGGGCGGATTCGACATGCGATGGAAGCTCGAGCCGTCAGGCGACGGAACACGATTGACACTGTGGACGAATATCGATCGCCGCTTCATCGCAATGGGCGCTGCGGGCTGGCATATTTGCCTCGATGTTCTGGATCACCTGCTCGACGGAGATCCTGTCGGGCGCATCGTTGGCCCCGACGCGATCAGGTTCGGCCAGTGGCAGAGACTGAATGCGGAATACTCTCAGCAGTTCGGAATCGAACAGCCGAAGTGGTAGGAGGAGAACATGAAAAAATCGACTTCGGCTGAAGGCGGCTCAGCGTCCGAGCACATCGATAACAGAATCGCCGAGCTTGGCGACTGGCGCGGCGAAACGCTGAGCCGGATGCGCAAGCTCATCAAGGAAGCTGATCCCGATGTGGTCGAAGAATGGAAGTGGGCGAATCCAGTCTGGTCGCACGACGGAATCATCTGCACCGGCGAGTCGTACAAAACGCACGTGAAGCTGACATTCGCCAAGGGTGCTTCGGTGAAAGATCCTGCAAAGCTCTTCAACTCGAGCCTCGAGGGAAACGTGAGACGCGCGATCGATATCAGTAAAGGAGAAAACGTAGACGCGCGCGCGTTCAAGGAATTATTCCGCGCAGCGGTTGCGCTCAATCAATCAGGCGGAAAAACCAAACGAAAGGGAGCGAAGTAATGTCGCCGGCAAAGAAGGTGGTGCTTCTCTCAGGCGGCAATCCACAGATTGCAAAGGCCGACGGCGAGGCGCCGGTGAAAGCATACATCGCCGCAATGCCTGGCTGGAAACGCGATATCGGACGCCATCTCGATGAAATCATCACGCGCACACTTCCTGCCGTGCGCAAAGCAGTGAAATGGAATTCACCTTTCTACGGAGTCGCAGGTCAGGGCTGGTTTCTCAGCTTCCACTGCTTCACAAACTTCGTGAAGGTGACTTTCTTCAATGGCGCGTCGCTGCTTCCTCTTCCTCCCGGCGCGTCGAAACACAAGCATGTGCGCTACCTCGATATTCGCCAGGACGACGAGATCGACGAGAAGCAGCTCACGAAATGGATCAAACAGGCTGCCGCAATTCCCGGCTGGGGCAACAAGGAGGCGTGATGAGAAAAGTCAGGTTGCTGCTAGCAGTTCTTCTCACTATGCCCGCTCTGAGCACTGCTCAGACAGATCCAAAGCTCACCGAAGTGTGGGAGCCCGTGCCGAAGCTGGTGACTCCAGGATCAGGAACCGCGCCGCCATCGGATGCGATCGTGCTGTTTGCAGGAAAGGATCTGTCACAATGGGAACAGGCAGACGGAAGCCCTGCCAGGTGGAGCGTCGCCAACAACGCGTTCACTGTAGTGAAGGGCACAGGCAACCTGCGAACAAAACGCGCCTTCGGCGACTGCCAGCTTCACGTCGAGTGGCGGGCCCCCGCAAAAGTTGAGGGCGAATCACAAGAGCGCGGCAACAGCGGAGTCTTTCTTCAGGGACGATACGAAGTTCAGATCCTCGATTCATACAACAACCGCACGTACTCCAACGGCCAGGCAGCAAGCATTTACAAACAGTACATCCCGCTGGTAAATGCCAGCCGCAAACCGGGCGAGTGGCAGACGTACGACATCTTCTTTCAGTCTCCGCGGTTCGCCGAGAATGGCTCGGTGAAAACGCCGGGGTACATGACTGTAGTGCACAACGGTGTGCTGGTTCAGAACCACGTGGAGATCAAGGGAACCACGGTGAATGTCGGCGCGCAGTCGTACAGCAGGCACAACCTTACGGAGCCGCTGATGCTCCAGGACCATGGTGTTCAAGTGAGCTTCCGGAATGTGTGGATACGTGAGCTTTAATTTTCAGCTGGCGATAACAGGAGACTGAATTATGCCGAGTACCGTTCGTCTTCACCGGGTACTTCAAGCGAAGCCCGACCGGGTATACCGAGCGTTCCTCGATCCCGATGCAAAAGCCAAATGGCTTCCGCCGAATGGATTCATTGGAAAGGTTCATTCCAACGACGCTCGGGTCGGTGGATCCTACAAGATGTCGTTCACGAATTTCACGACAGGCAGCAGCCACTCTTTTGGCGGGACGTACACCGAGCTGGTGCCCAACGAGCTGATCCGATACACCGACAAGTTCGATGATCCGAATCTGCCTGGTGAAATGCACGTCACTGTGGTGATCAAACAGGTCTCAGTGGGAACCGAGCTGAACATCACGCAAGAGGGAATTCCCGACGCTATTCCGGCTGAAGCGTGCTATCTCGGATGGCAGGAATCTCTGACTCTTCTCTCACAGCTTGTCGGGCCCGAGATTCCGGACGCATAAGATTTTATCCGCCGTCGTTACCCCGTTTCAACGCCAGGCTCAAGATCCTGGAGATAAGATCGCCGTACGACATTCCGATTAACGCTGCGGCCGATGCGAGCTCCTCGCCATCGGAGATATCGGGATTGGGATTCGCGTCGAGAAAGTACGGTACGTTCGTTGAGCTCAACCGGAAATCGATTCGCGCATAGCCATCGAGCTCGAGGGTTTTGTAGATGCGCTTCGCCAGACGCGCGATACGCTCCTTCACTTCCGGCTCCAGCCCCTCGGCCGCCCTGAGCGCGATGCCGCGTTTCTTCTGATAGGCGACATCATGTTTGACTTTCGCGGTTGCAATCAGTGCAGCGCTAGCCGGCATCTTCTCGAATACAAGCTCAATCGGGGGAAGTGCAACCAGTCGATCGTTGCCGAGTACGCCGACATAGATCTCCCGTCCCTCGATATAGCGCTCGGCGATAGCATCAGTACCAATGTTGTCGTGAACAAAGGCCACGCGCTCGGCGAGTTTCTCATCGTCTTCGACAAGTGACGCCTGCGAGATTCCAAACGAAGCGTGCTCCAATAATGACTTCACTATCAAAGGGAACTCGAGCTTCTTTGGGCGACGCGTGCGGTGGCCACGCGGAATGACGAGGAAATCAGGGACAGGAATGCGATGGTATGCGAGAAGTTTTTTGCCGAGGGATTTGCTGCGGGCGAGAACGAGTCCGCGGGGGTTGCAGCCAGTGTAAGGAACTCGCAGCAGCTCGAGCAGGCTCACCACGTTCTGATCGAACAACATGTTGCTGTGAAATTCCTCGAGCAGATTGAACACAACGTGCGGCTTGAACTCCTCGACTGCATCACGAATTGGAAGAAACTCGTCCTGCACGCCCAGTGCGTGTGGCTCGTGCCCGAGTTTCCTGAGGCACTGAACGATGTCGAACTCGGCTTTGAGCGCGAGCGCTTCCTGCGGATTCAGTCCGTCGATTGAATCCGGCGGGACGTGATCCGGATGCATGAGAACCAGAACTCGCAGCTTTTTCACCGGGATCAGCGGTCGATGAGCCGCTGAGATGATTCTGAATAGCGTTCACCCTTTATGGAAATCGCAGCTGCCGCTTCATCGATCTGGCGCATGTCGTCGTTAGACAGCTCGACTTGGGCAGCTCCAATATTCTCCTCGAGGCGGTGCAGCTTTGTCGTGCCCGGAATCGGTACGATCCACGGCTTCTGCGCGAGAAGCCAGGCAAGCGCGATCTGCGCAGGAGTTGCGTTCTTTCGAGCTGCTATGCTTTTCAGCAGGTCGACTACAGATTGGTTCGCTTTTCGATTCTCCGTGCTGAAGCGCGGAACTGTGTTGCGGAAGTCGGAGCCGTCGAACGAGGTTGTCTCGTCGATTTTCCCGGTAAGGAATCCTTTGCCCAGCGGGCTGAAAGGAACAAAGCCGATTCCCAGCTCTTCGAGTGCTGGCAGGATTTGTTCTTCAGGCTCGCGCCACCAGAGAGAATATTCGCTTTGAAGTGCAGCAACCGGCTGCACCGCATGGGCGCGACGAATAGTGCTGACTCCAGCTTCCGAGAGTCCGAAATGCTTAACCTTGCCCTCGGATATCAGATCTTTCACTGTGCCTGCTACATCCTCGATTGGGACATTCCTGTCGACACGGTGTTGATATAGAAGATCAATTCGATCGGTCTTGAGTCGCTCGAGCATTTCATCGACGACTGTTCTGATATGATCGGGATGACTGTCGAGTCTACCTGTGCTTTTGTTTGTAACGGGATCTATCTCCCACCCAAACTTGGTTGCGATCACCACGGTGTCGCGCATAGGAGCAAGCGCTTCGCCAACGATCTCTTCATTTGCGAACGGTCCGTATGCTTCCGCTGTATCGAAGAGTGTCACGCCGCGATCGAACGCGGCGCGTATAATGGCAATTGCATCGCTTTTATCCGATGCTGTGCCGTAACCAAAGCTCAAGCCCATTGCTCCGTAGCCAATTGCGGAGACCTCGAGACCGTTGGTTCCCAGTTTTCGTGTCTGCATTGTCATTCGGTGAAAGTGTATAGAACGACGGCGTTAAAGCGCAATCCAGTCGCGACGTCTCTCGCTGTAGAGAGTATGCATCGTCTGCACGGTCAGCAGAACTGCGAAATCGATCCTAAGCTGTCGATCGCCGCCCACTGCACGCAAGCGGAGCTCGCGTGCGCGCCGAAGCATCTGGCCGAGGACAACATCGAGCGCGAACTCGTATTCTCCGGTCCACTTCGCAACCATGCGCCGAATCTCCGTCCGGTTACGACGAAGAAATGCCGACGCGAGCGGCTGATTGCGATGTGCCGTTGAATCGGAGAAGATGCGCTTCAGGTCGCGATCATAAACAGCCGGCAGCGCTTCAGTGTACTTCGCTTTACGCTCGGCATAATGTTGCGCGAGTGTCTTGGTGAGCTTGCTGGCAAGATCCATTCGTTCTCGCGTCTTGACGCGCGGACGCGTGTCAGCAATCTCGCTCATGAGCTCATCGACGTACTCGAGTTTCTTGAGGGCGGGCCAGCCCGCGTATCGTCTTCTCCATTCCCCGCGTGGCCGAAGCCACACTGCGAACGTCTCGGCGAAGTCTTCATCCGGATGACTTTGCGCATACCATAAACGCAAATGCTGGACGTAGCGCTTGCTCGCAGGATTCGGGCGATAGTACTCGGGGTAGCGCTTGGATGATTTTCCAAAGAGACGCTGCCACTCACGCCGACGCTGGAGCTGATAACCGTGCTGAATTGCGTGCCCAGTCTCATGCCGCATGATCCGCATGAATTCGTCACGCGTTCCGCCTTCGACGTCGAGCATCTGGCTCCGTTCAAGTCGCATGAGTCGCGGATGGGCGAGGTAGAAAGGAATTGCGAAGCCAGGCACACCGAGAGGTGAGAACCATTCCTCGGAGAGCCAGATGTGCGGGCGGATGCGGAAGCCGCGACGCTCGAGAGTCTCGTAAAGCGCATCGATCCGCGGCTCGAGCCATGTCCCTTCTATAGTAAGACCGAGGTCCTTGATGCGAAGCTGTAGAAGTCGCTCGTTGGACCAGGCAGCCCATGGGAATCGTCGTGACATTCGCTATATACTATAGAATAGTGAGCTCCCCTGTTCTGACCTCCTTGTTTCGACTGACTGCGGCTCTCAGCGTCGTCACTGCCATGGGGTGTTCAGATACGGCCCCAGCGCGGATTGTCGTAGCGGCCGATACGCTGGTCGTCAACACAACGATCGTTGAGCCTCTGGATGTTCATGTCGTGAATCGCCAAGGGGCAGTTGTCCAGCGGGTACCAATTCAATACTCGATCACGGCTCCCGATTCGATTCTCGTCATTCGAGACGGAAACAGGATTCAGTGCCGGAGTGACGGGGTCGCACGGGTGATGCTTACGGCTGGCAGGCTAAAAACGTCCGCAACAGTACGGTGCGACATCATCGAGAAAATTATTGCCGAGGGGCTTGTGTGTACGCGAATGGGAGATCCTCCACTTCGCCTTTCTGTTGCGGCATTTGATAACTCCGGCAACGCAATAGCGAACCCGCGCCTGTACGTCATCAGCGATTCATCTCTCGTGCGAATAGCGAATGGATTCATCACGCCATTGAAGGCGGGCGACGGCGACATCGATTACACAAATGGCCGCCATCGCACGGTCACATTGATCAGAATTCTGGACAGAGCATCCGTTGTTGATTCCTCCAGCCCGAGGAGCAAGTCTCGCAACGCGATGTTCAGGCCGGTTTGTGCCCAACTGCAAGCGCGACGTCCCTGATGCTCGCGATGCTGCGAACATCCATGCAGTTTTAAGAAATGTTCACCCGCTTGTGAGGACGCACCAAATGGAAATGAAAACCGCGCACGATTTCGACCAGGAACTGCTTATTCTTTTCGACGCTTACGTGCATGGCGGAATCGACAGACGGGCATTTCTCGACAAAGCCGCGAAGTTTGCTGTAGGCGGCGTGACAGCGGCGATGCTCCTCGAGCAGCTGAGCCCGAAATTCCTCGAGGCGCAGCAGGTGCCTCCGCAGGACAGCCGGCTTGTGGCGGAGTACAAGGAATACGATTCACCGAATGGGTACGGCAAGATGCGCGGGTACCTGGCGCGTCCCGCCAAAATTACGGGAAAACTTCCTGGCGTTCTGGTCATTCACGAGAACCGCGGATTGAATCCGCATATCGAAGATGTTGCACGCAGGTTCGCGCTCGCGAACTTCATTGCATTTGCACCGGATGCCCTCTTCCCGCTCGGCGGATATCCCGGGGATGAAGACAAAGCGCGCGAGTTGTTTCCCAAGCTCGATCAGGCAAAGACCAAGGAAGATTTTGTTGCTGCAACAGGATTTCTAAAATCGCAGCCGCAGTCGACGGGCAAGCTTGGAGCGGTTGGATTCTGCTACGGCGGCGGGATGGTGAACTATCTGGCAACACGGCTGGGAAGTGATCTCGCTGCAGGCGTGCCTTTCTATGGATCGGCTCCGAATCTCGAGGATGTGCCGAAGATTAAAGCTCCGCTGATGATTCAGTCAGCCGAAAATGATCCGCGCATCAACGAGAGCTGGCCAGCGTACGAGGCAGCACTCAAGGCGGCGAATGTGAAGTACGAGCGCTTTCTGTATCCTGGCACTCAGCATGGGTTTCATAACGATACGACTCCACGCTACGATGCCGCGGCGGCGAAGGTTGCGTGGGAACGAACGCTCAGATTCTTCAGTCAGAACGTGCGCTAGGGGATGTCAGGGAATTCCGGATTGCGCAGCCCGGAAACCCGTCGTATGCTGCGCCCGAATTGCCAACGGAGACGGCTATGCCAGCGAGACGTGGAGTCCTGCGGGAAGGAATTACCGTCGGGCTCATTGGTTATGCTGCTGTCGCGCTGTTCTACAGCAGCTTCGATTTCCTTGCGTCACGCGGCGCACTTTATACAGTAAACCTCCTTGGCCGGGCGCTGGTTCGCGGGCTGCGCGATCCGTCGGTGCTCATGTTCCCACTGAGCCCCGATTGGTCCGCGATCTTTTTATATAACGTTTTTCACCTGATTATTGCCCTTGCGGTCGGCATCTTCGTGACGAGCATCGTCGCTGCTGCAGAGGAAAATCCTGCACGTCGCGGCATGGTGCGTGTGATCATCGTCGGCGGTTTCTTCGCCACCATCATGGTGGTTGCGACTCTCACAACTCCGATCCGCCCACTCATTCCAATGTGGTCGGTGATCGGAGCGAATGCGCTCGCAGCGATTCTTGCGGGAGCCTATCTGCTGAGACGGAGACCGGGACTATGGGGCCGGCTTGCGCTTGGCGCCACTGCCTGATCCTGCGTCACTCTCGCTGAGCAGCAGCAGCCGTCCCCGCTCGGAGTCGAACGTAAGGACCAGCGCATCGCCGGCGTGAAACGACACAATCGAATCCAGCAGAAGTTTCGGCGGGATCGCTGCACGTGCCCGGCGTGAGCGTTCTTCCCGTTCACGTTCGGCACGCCCGCGAAATATTCCGGAACTGTCATCATCATCATGCTCTTTTTCGATCTTCGCTGAATCTCCGTCGGTCTTCTCGCGGCGCGTAAAACTCACGAGAACGCGCCTTGTGCCTGGTGCGACGTCGATATCCCGCAGGAGAAAGATCGGGCGATCGTTCCTGAGCCCGGCGCCATGCACAACTGATGAGTGCACGAGCTGTTCCCCAACGAATACCTTGAGCGCGTAAGTTGCGAAACGTCCCTCGCATTCCACACGCAGACGCATGTGCTCTTCGCGTTCCTCGAGCTCCTTCTGCGAAAGTGTTCTGCACGTCTCGATACGCTCGGGCCGAGCGGTCCACGATAGCCGAAGGCGGGATGCTCCTGCATTTCCTGTCGACACAGGCGATCCTGAAAGTCTCGCAACTGCCGCGAGCAGCAGCGCTGTTACCAACGCGGAAAGTGACCATCGCATAAGTGCACGGCCTGTCATGCGTCACTCCCCACAGCAACAGGCTCGCAGACGGGCTCGTATTCAGGGCTTGCTTCATCGGGCTCAGGAATCATCGCTACACTCGCCGCGAACGAGTCATACGCTTCCAGGGCTGACCGGATCTCACCGCGCGCAAGTACGGCGACGCTCACGCGGCGTCGGTCCACTCTTTCCGGAAGCTCTGCTTCGCGATCGTTGAAAAGCCGCTCGCTCAGCCACTTCGGGCCTTCGCGACCTGCGCAATCTCTCGGCGGACAAGTGAAGACAATCACACCTCGTGCTCCATTGCGCAGAAGTCGCTCGACCACTGACGAATGAAGATTGCCCGCACACGAAACAGTCTGCACATGTGCGCCGCGCTCGCGTATGGATTCGAGTGGAGCAGCATTCTCGCAGCAGATCGCGACGATCGGCCTCGATGACTGAATGGATGGAATCACTGCATCACGCAGGAGCGCAAGCTGGTCACGCCCAGTGCGGCCAGGTGGTCCCACGCCCATTGGCGCACAGGATCCTGCGCATATGCCGCAGCTCACGCAGCGTAATGGATCGACGAGCGCAACGAGCGTCGGCCGGTCGTCATCGCGCTTTACCATCGTTATGGCTTCCCACGGACAATCCTGCGGGCACTGATTACATCCGGTGCAGAGACGCGGATCCACGACGCTTGGAGTGAGCCTGCCGGTGCGTGGCTTTCGCGTCATGCGCGGAACGAGAAGAATCACGAAAGCAATCGCAGATAAAAACCCAAGTGCCGCAACCGGCTGCATTCGTTCCGTCAATGGAAGCCACCATGCAACGAAGAAATTCAGCGGAGTCACACCAGGCAGCCTGAATGGATCAGCTGCTGGACCCAGTGCCGCGGGCATTGCAATCGATGCGACTGTCAGCGCACCGATGATTGTCCATGTGATCCTGCGCGGCGGCATGAGCGTCGGGCGCGCGAGACGCGATACATGAAGCCACAACAGAACTCCAAGCGCGAGCGGCACCCCGATGTGCATGAAGAGATTGACGAAGAAGAACGCGCTCGGAGTCGGGCGATCGCCGGCGAATATCCGGCTCACCGGCTCTGACAAGACGGGAAGAACGTCGAGCATTCTCGCGCCTTCGCGTGCGAGCCGCTCGCCGAAGCTGTCCCACGCCATCACGAACCCAGTCCACGCGCACACTAATCCGGCGCCGAGGAGGAGGAATCCGGAGGTCCATGCGAGGGTACGGGGGCCCCAGCTTCTCGATTGCGCAAACATCCGGATGAGATGAATGACTGCGGCCAGGACAAAGAGATCCGACGCGTAGCGGTGCAGGGTGCGGACCCATGAGCCGAGCCATGGGTCGGCTGCGATGCGCGCAACTGATGCTGCGGGCGCTCCGACCCGGTAGACGAACACGAGATACAATCCCGTCACAATGAGAGTGACGAGCATCGCGACTGCGATCGTCCCGCTCTGGTAAAGCGGATTCCATGCTGCGCCGTACAGCCGGTTGGCAGCAGCATCGAGGGGGTTAATCACGCGTTTGGTGAAGCGCTCGACGGGTCTCATGAAAAGATCCTCTTGCGCAGAGTTTATCATATCATCATGATGTTTGCCACTACTTCTTTCGGGTTTTTCTGATGTGGCTCTCGAGCACTGCCCAGCAGGCAGTTTACGCCGTCCTCTGCATTGCGCAGTCAGAGCGCGACGAGCCAGTCCGTGTCGATGAGATCGCGAAGATCATGGGATCCCCGCGCAATTATCTATCGAAAACGCTGCATCATCTCACACGAGCGGGCGTCCTTCGGTCAGAGCGCGGGCCCAGAGGCGGTTTTCGCCTGGCGCTTCCTCCGGAGCGCACCACGCTCGCCAAGGTAGTTGCTCCTTTCGAGCCTGCAGTGAAACGCCGCTGCCTCGTTGGCCGTGCGACATGCAGCGACGCGAGGCCGTGCCCAGCTCATCACCGGTGGAAGGAAATCGCCGCAACCGTAGACGATTTCTTCAGCAAGACGACCATAGCAGATCTTCTCGACGACAAATCGAATGCGTCCGCGGACGCGCATTGGCTCAAAGACTCGATCCGCAACCCCAACCGGAGATCGTCACATGGATCAGCCGCGTGACAACGAACCTTCCGAAACAACAGAACCCATCCCGCTTGGACAACGACTGTTCGACAACATGTACCTGCTTCTCCTGCTCGGCGTCCTGGTGATGCTCGTGGTGTTCACAGGATGGGGATTGTGGGAGATCGTCTCGATGCCGAAAGGCACACTACCATAAGGAGAATTCATGCTCACGAAGGTCCATACCGGACTCGAGCCTGTTCCCGGCGTATGGTGGAGGCCAGCTCACAAGGCGGAGAAAATCTGGGTAGCACTCGCATTCGCCTGGTGCATGGTGCTCTTCGCAATGATGCCGCTCTGGCATTGGAAGGGAGGACAAAATCCGAGTGGCACGCGAACCCGGGTCGAGCCGCAGAAGTTCTACATGCGGACTGTAGCGTTTGCGAATCAATACAAAGTTGGCGACGATCGCGGTCTTCCGATCGTGCAGCCACCGCCTGGCGCCGATGTCTATCTGGTCGGGCTCACCTTCCAGTGGTTTCCAATTCTCAAGCTGCAGCAGGGAAAGGAATACACGCTTCACCTTTCCTCACTCGACGTGAACCACGGATTCTCGCTTTACCCGTTGAACGTCAACTTCGCGGTTGTACCGGGCTTTGATTACGCGCTGCGCGTAACACCGACTGCCGGCGGGGATTTCCGGATCATCTGCAACGAGTTCTGCGGCATTGGTCACCACACGATGGTTGGCCGCGTAATCGTGACCGATGCATCGGGACGCGAAGTCGCTGAGAATCCAGCCGCGGCAGTAACTCACGGAGGTGCGCAATGACGGCTGGCGCAATTCCGGGAATGGGTGGATACGCGCCGGTTTCTCCGACGGCGCCAGCAACATATCGCACGTGTCCAGTCACGAAGAAGAAGATCGATCTCAAGGCGCAATCGCTAGTGAAGGTCAACGCCGTCGTATCGATTGTCGCGCTTCTCGTCGGCGCAACCGCAGCGCTTCTGCTGGCTCTCACAAGATGGCAGGCAATTCATCTCCTCCCCGCCGTGTGGTACTACCGCATACTCGGCGTGCATGGAATGAACATGCTGATCTTCTTCATCATCTTCTTCGAGATGGCTGTGCTGTGGTTCGTGAGCACGGCGCTTCTCAATGCACGGCCGGCAGCTCCGAGGTTCGGCTGGTTCAACTTCAGCCTGATGCTTCTCGGGTCGTTGATGGTGGAGGCAATGCAGTGGAGCGGAAGAGCCGATGTTTTGTACACATCGTATCCGCCGCTCAAGGCGCATCCGCTGTTTTATCTCGGAATAATTTTCTTCGCTGTCGGGGCTTTGGGTGTAGTGGGACAATTCTTTGCGACGCTCACCATAGCGAAACGTGAGAAGACTTATTCCGGATCGATGCCGCTGGTTGTGTATGGAGCGCTGGCGGCAGCGATCATCGCGGTGATCACGCTTCTGCATGGCGCGATGGTGTACATCCCGACGTTCCTCTGGTCAGTAGGATTGATCGACGGAGTGAATCCGCAAGTGTACCGCCTGCTCTGGTGGGCGCTCGGCCACTCGGCGCAGCAGATCAACGTCGCAGCGATGGTTGCGATCTGGTACATGCTCGGCGCGCTCACTGTCGGTGCTGTCGTGCTCAATGAAAAGGTGAGCCGGTGGGCATTCGTGCTCTATATCCTTTTCATCTCGATGGCATCTGCGCACCATCTTCTCGTCGATCCAGGGTTTGGTCCTGGATGGAAGATCGTGAACACATCGTATTTCATGTACATGGCGGTGCTTGCGTCGATGGTGCACGGGTTTACAGTGCCGGCAGGCATGGAGCTCGGCATGAGGCTGCGTGGATTCACCGATGGTTTGTTTGGCTGGCTGAGAAAAGCACCCTGGGGTGATCCCGGATTTTCGTCGCTGATCTTTTCAGTGGTGGTGTTTGGATTCTTCGGCGGGATTACCGGCGTGACGATCGGTACCGAACAGATCAACATGATCGTTCACAATACGCTGCGTGTTCCGGGACATTTTCACGCGACTGTAGTCAGCGGAACAGCGATGGCGTTCATGGGCGCGACGTACTATCTCCTTCCGCTTGTATTTCAGCGCAAGGTTGCGTTCTGGAAGCTCGCGCAGATTCAGCCGTATCTCTTCACGTTTGGAATGCTGCTCGTCGAATTCGGGATGACGTTTGCCGGCAGTTTCGGTGTGCCGAGGCGGCATTGGGACATCTCGTTCTCGCAGGCGCCGTTCGATGTTCCGTTCAATCCGGCAGTAGATCTTTTCCTTGCCATGATCGGCATCGGTGGAATTCTTGCGGTAACGGGCGCGTATTCGTTCATACTCATAGCGGTAAAGTCTGTGTTCTTCGGTGAGCGAATTACTGAGTTTCCCACCGGGGTGCAGATCGCTGGAATTCCTCAGGGGCTGACCAATCCTCCAGTGTATCCGCTGAATGTGAACGAGCTCAACGAAGAGCTGCATTCGGAGAAGATGGGGTGGGCGGGGCCGACGCCTGGAACGCTGGTTCTCGTCGGCGTGTTCTTCCTCGCATTCATGCTGTACTATTTCACGAACTGGAAGCTGCTGAGTTTCCTGTGGAAGATCGGGTAGAATCCACGCGTGATGGAAGGCCGGGCGCAGCGCTCCTTGCTCTCGCAGCGATTGTAGTAATCACTGCAGGGTGGTGGGCGCTCGCGCTCTGGCCGGTTGGAGCGGCGGAGCCTGAGTGGCTCGCGCGAACACGGTCGGCGTGTTTTGGTTCGCATGGAGGCGGGCTGCCTGATGCGGGAGGCTGGGTGCTTCTTATCGGTGAGCCTCTCGGAATGCTTGCTGTACTTGCTGCGCTCTGGCGCGAGTCGCTGCGCAGCAATCTCGCATGGTTATGGCAGCGGCGAGTGTGGCGCGCAGGCAGTGTGCTTGCTGTGATGAGTGTCGTTGCGTTTTTTTCGATTCTCGGAATTCGAGTCTCGCGTGCGCAGGCAGCTTCGCCAGCAGGGTTTGCGGCGAACTCGGGCGTGATGACGAGAGTGAATCTCGATGTACCGTCGGCTCGACTAGTCGATCAGCATGGAAGTTCGGTCGATCTTTCAAATCCTCGCCGCGGTCCCATTCTGCTCACCTTTGCATACGGTCACTGCGCGACAGTATGTCCGTCGATCGTCAACGAGCTGAGAATGGTGAGACGCGAATCACGACGACCGGACGTGCGCATTGTGATTCTTACAGTCGATCCGTGGCGTGATGTGCCCGAGAGACTTCCAATGCTGTCAGAGCACTGGAAGCTCGAGGGAGGTGACGTCGTGCTATCGGGAGATGTGAAGGATGTAGAGGCCAGTCTCGACAAGCTTGGTATTGGCAGGAAGCGGAATGAAGTGACTGGTGACATCGATCACGGATCTACTGTGATGCTGCTCGACGGGAATGGCAGAATTCGGGTGCGTATAGATGGAGGGGGGAGAGCGGATTTCGAAGCTGCGTTGAGAAACGCCGCGGAGTAGCAATCCGTGGGTCAACGAGTAGTGAGCGAGGATAAATCGCGCGACGATCTGGAGACCACAGGCCTACATGGAATAGATTAACGCCCACTCTTTTTTGGGAGGGCGTATCATGCGAGTCGCCGCTGCTGTATGCATCATGCTGTTGACGGCTGCAGCCGCTTGCTCAGGAAAATCGCCTGAAGCAAAGACGGCCGACGTCACCGCACTTCGCGCAGGAGTCGACAGTGCTGCGGGCAGACTTCTCGTCGCGCTCAGAACCAACAATTCTGATTCACTCGTCGCGCTTTTGTCAGACGACGCGTTGCTGATGCCTCCGGGGGAGCCACCATTGAAGGGGAAGGAAGCAGCTCGAGCCTGGTTCAATCAGTTCCTCACGCAGATGAAGACGACGAAGCTGGATATCACCAATCGCGAAGTTCTCGTCGACGGTGAATTTGCCACTGAGATTGCAGGGTTCGTATGGACACTGCAGCCGGTGACAGGGAAACCAATCGTGGACAATGGCAATTACATACAGGTGTGGCGGCACATGCCTGACGGCCGGTGGCTGTTTCACCGGGAGATATGGAACAGCAGCATTCCGTCACCGCAAGGCTAGAGCCGATGTCCCTGCGAGATTTTGCTGGAGTGTCAGCAGCGATGGCCTTCTGCGTCGCGTGCGCTACCGGCTCTCAACCGGCTGATCGGTCTGCTTCAGGTGCGCTGCGTGTTACGCAGCGCGTCGAGCATCTCGACCTCACGGCGCGCGAGCCGATGGCGGTGCAGCATCCCAATGGAATGCTCTTTGTCGCCGGCTACTTCAACGAGTCGATCCCTACTCTTTATCGCAGCGCTGACGATGGTGCCACGTGGGAGCGGATAAATCCAGGAACCGGTGCTGAAGGTGCTGGCAACTCCGATGTCGATCTCGCGATCGCGCGCGACGGCACGCTTTACATGATCAGCATGGTGTACGACCGTCAAAAGGATGAAGGCACACGGATCAGTATCGGTGTAAGCAGTGATGCAGGAGCGAAGTGGCACTGGAACACAATCTCGCAAACCAAAGGTGATGATCGTCCATGGATCGATATAGCGCCTGATGGAACTGCGCATGCAATCTGGAACGATGGGCATGGGGTTTCGCACGTCGTAAGCAGAGATCGCGGGCTGACGTGGAGTGAGCCAGCTCGTATCAGTACGGAGGGTGGCTCGAGTCATCTCGCAATTGGACCTCACGGCGAGGTAGCTGTGCGCATCACTCCTTACTCGCGCTCCGGATTTGTATTCACTCCTGCGGTGGACATGGTTGCTGTCAGCGAAGACAAGGGTACGACGTGGCGCAAATCCGAATCGCCGAGTCATCTCAAGTGGCCGAGCTACGAGGATCTCGACAAGGATCCCAACTCGATCGACCGCTGGGTCGAGCCACTCGCATGGGATGAGAAAGGGAATCTCTATCATCTCTGGACTGATACGAGTGGCGTGAATCTCGCGCGGAGTGCCGATCGTGGTATGACCTGGCGCGCGTGGCGAATCATCGCGAGCGGTCCGCGTCCGCACTATCCGTATCTGGTGGCGCGAGGTAATGGTGAACTCGCGGCAACGTGGTGGACGGGCACCGATTCAGATCTTCGTGCGCACGTGGCGCGCATAACAGTCAGCGACGATGTACCGCGCGTAATTCTATCGGAACCTTTGCTTGTCGATGCCTGGAGGCGACAGCAGCCCAATGATACTGTTCGTCATCGTGATACCGCCGGAGAATATTTCCCGGCTGTGTTTTTGAAGACTGGAGATCTGGGAGTAGTGACTTCCGTTCAGGATATTCCTGGAAAGCGCACGGGCTTCACCTGGTGGAAGTTCAAGGCGAATTAGAAACTTTCGCACCGGTCAGCTGAGCGATTGCAGCGAGGGTTGTCTGCGCAGCGTTCAATCCCAGTCGAAAATCCTTGTCGGTGTAAGTCGAGTACACGTCGGTCGGCTGGTGCCAGTTAGGATCCCATCCCGCGCCGATGTGTGCGCCGCGCTCGTTCTCGCGGAGACTGATCGCTGGAACCACGTCCATGAACGGAGTCGAATCCGTGTTCGTCATGTGACGACCGACTGTCGCAGGATAATCAGTGGCGAACTTCTCGTTTGCATTCTGGAAAAGCCACGCCAGCTTCTGCGATTCATCGGCCATCTTCGAGTTGCTCTGGAACTCGATATTCACGTCTGCCTCAGGCCGCTGCTCCTTGCTCACTGTGTGATCGGCGTTCGGCATTCCGTGATCCCACATCATCATGTCGTGCTGAATCATGCCAAGCCAGCGAGGCTCGGGATACTTGCCCGAGCCGGCGGGATTTTCTTTTCCCTGCAGTGCCTGTCGCTGTGCGACATACGCGCGCGCGCCGTCGAGACCTGTTTCCTCGTTGTTCCACAGAATGAAGCGAATCGAGCGATCGGTCTTCACGTTTGGCGCACTGAACACGCGGGCGAGCTGCATTACAAGCGCAGTGCCTGATCCGTCGTCGTTCGCTGCTTCGCCCCAGCCGTGTCCATCCATGTGTCCGCCGACGATGTACATCTCATCGGGGTGAGTTGTGCCGATCTTTGTGCAGTAGACTTCCTGCCGCTCACCCGGAGTTGTCGGTTCGGTGTTGAGAGCGCGAAGCTTCACATCCGGCTGTGCGAGCGAATCGGTGTTCACTCCGATTGGCGCGACGTTGCCGCGGATTTTTGCGCCGCCCGGGGCGCTGGCTGGCAGTCTCGAGCGTTGAGCAGTTGAGGCGGTTCGAGCTCGCGTTGTATCGGGATGCCAGGCGTAAGTGATGCGCTCGGTGTTAGTGCAGCCGTAGCTCTTGAGCTGCGCTTCGATCCAGTCGACTGCTGCACGGTTTCTCGCGGTTCCCTGGCGCCGGTCGCCAAACTGAGTGAGTCCCTTGATCGTTGCCTTGTATTGCTCGAGATCGAGCTGTGCGACGAGGGAGCGAATCGAGGTCGTATCCATGACTGCTGCGACAGGCTGAGGTGCAGTCGCGGCGGTGGAAGTGGTCGCTGGTGTGCACGCGGATATCGCTGCAAGCGATGCAAGAACGAAACTGGGGGCGAGACGCACTGACTTGTTCCTCAGGTTCATGATAAGAAATGATAACCTGTCGCATTGAATGAGTCGTCGCCAGACGGCGAGTCAGATTTTTCCTAGATTTTCAGTTCGCTGCAGCAAGTAACCTGGTCCATCACCCATGAAAATGCCGAGCAAGAATTCAGTTCTTCGTTGCATGATGTTCGCATTGGCGACTTCGTGCATTGCTTCTGTCGCTTACGGGCAGGCGACGCCGCTCGTAATGGGCGAAACATTCACGCTCAATTCCCAGGTTCTTCACGAGGTGCGCCGCATCAATGTGTACCTGCCGGCTGGGTATGCGGAATCAGCGAGTGTGCGGATGCCCGTGCTTTACATGCCGGATGGCGGGATGGCCGAGGATTTCCTGCATGTTGCCGGTCTTGTTCAGGTATCGGTTGGAAACGGAACGATGCGCCCGTTCATTCTTGTTGGCATCGAGAATACCGAGCGCAGGCGGGACATGACCGGTCCTACAACCAATCCGGAGGACAAGAAGATCGCGCCTCGTGTCGGTGGGTCAGCAGCGTTTCGCGAATTCATTCGGACCGAGCTGATGCCTGCGATCAAGGCGCGTTATCGCACCACTTCCGAGACTGCGATCGTCGGCGAATCGCTTGCGGGATTGTTCGTTGTCGAAACTCTCATGCGCGAGCCTGATATGTTCGACACCTACATTGCATTCGATCCAAGCCTATGGTGGAATAATCGCCAGCTGCTCGCTGACGCTGACGGCCTGCTGCGTACCAACCTGAAAAAGCCAAAGACGCTTTTCTTTGCGAGCAGCGATGAGCCGGAGCTCGTGCGGAATTCGCAACAGTTGGACTCGCTTCTAAGAGTCGGTGCGTTTCCGAATCTGAAGTGGACTTATGTCTCACTTCCGAATGAGACTCATGGGACTATTTATCATCCGGCCGCTCTGCAGGCGTTCCGCCAGCTGTTCAAGCCACCGCCAGCTTCGGGGAAGCGACAGTAAACCAGAGGCGAATCGAGAATTAGTATCAGTATGATACTAAGTTTATTTTTTTTTTTGCGTTTAGTGCGCCATTTTCGCCAGATATCCGCGGACATAATCGTGAACTGCATCTGACAATGAAGTCACCGGCAGGTCGTATCCGCTTTCACGCAGCCGCGATGTATCGGCGAGAGTCATGTACTGGTAATTCCGTTTTATCTCTTCGGGCATGTCGATGAATTCGATCCGTGGCTCCCGCCCCATCGCGGCAAATATCGCCTTCGCCATATCGAGCCACGTCTCGGCACGTCCTGCACCGACGTTGAACAAACCAGCGGCACTGTCGCTCTCGGCGAGATGCAGAGTTTGCCGTGCCGCGTCCTTGACGTAGATGAAATCCCGCTTCTGTTCTCCGTCACGATACTCGCTGCGATAACTCTTGAAGAGGCGAATTGCACCCGTATCGAGAACCTGCCTGTACGCCTTGCTGACAATGCTGCGCATGTCGCCCTTGTGCTCCTCGTTCGGGCCAAAGACGTTGAAGTACTTGATGCCGACACATCTCTCGAGCCATCCTGCGCGCGCAGCGTGAAGATCGAAGAGATGCTTCGAGTAGCCGTACATGTTCAATGGTCTTAAGGCACTGAGGTAGTCCAGGTCGGAGCTGTCTCTCATTCCGTTTCGGCCGTCGCCATACGTCGCAGCCGACGACGCATACACGAATCTCGTATCGCCCCCGAGACTCCATTCAGCCAGATCCCGGGTGAAGCCGTAATTGTTCCGCATGAGGTATGCTGCGTCACGCTCGGTGGTCGACGAGCATGCACCCATGTGGAGCACGAGGTCGAATTTGCCGAGCTCGCCGGATTTCAGTCGAGGGAGCAGGTCTCCGGCATCGACGTAATCGTCGAAGCGAAGCGGTACGAGGTTGCGCCACTTTTCGTCGGTCCCGAGGAAATCGGAGACGACGATGCGATCGACGCCGCGCTGATTCAGCTCATGGATGAGCCAGCTGCCAATGAAGCCGGCACCGCCAGTGACGAGGACTCTTGCAGAAGGATCAAGTGGCATGGCTGAAAGAGTCGTTGGTGGAGTTTCCTGCTTCTTGTTTGCCATTGTGGATCGGGAACGTCCGTCTGTCAACATGTGTGATAAGAAACAGGCATGCTCATCGCGACGACTCAGGGGGTTAGACGCGGGTTCGATTGCTCCTGTGGAGCGGACTCTGCTTTACAGGATTTTTCATTAACAACGTCGTTCTCATCATCGACTTGAGGGTTCTTCCGGAGCAGGATCTTTCAATCCTTCGGTCGCTGCCGCTCCTTGCCGGCATATCGTTCCTGCTGTACGGTCTCACGGTGGACAACAAATGACGAGATATGAGCTGCTCGCCGCCGGGGCGCTCACGATGGGTTATGCGGTCGCCGCTGCTTCACTCCTGCTTTCTGTAAGTGAATGAAATACCCGAAGTAACGATTTTCATCGTCCGGCCCGTGAGCGTGCCTGCTCCGATCGATCCGTCGCTCGCGAAGTGGAATGTCACTACGTATGAGTTGAACTCGTAGGTGCCGGAATCCGTGATGGTCTGCGTCGTCACCTGACCGCCCTGCGTATCCCGGAGGGTAGTGACTTCGGTGAAAGTATTCGGTGGGGTGATTGTCACTACATCCTCTACAATCTCCTGTTTGTCCAACCCGGCACGGGGAACGGCATACGGCAGTGACGCCCCGTTCACGGAGGTCAACTCCCACTTTCCACTGATGGAATCTTCAGTAGGTGTAGCGAGGTCGTATGAGCTGCATCCGAGTGAAAACCAAATCAGTAGAAGCGAAAGTCTTTTCAATTGTCTCAAGCCTCAAAAGCGATTTTTATCAGTACCAACTGGTATTATAGCGTGTCTTGCGGCGTCTGAATCTCCAGAACAATTTCGCGCGACGCTGACAATTCACTGCTGCTGTGGAATCACTCGCAAGCAGGAATCCGAGGAAGTGATCGCTCGGGTAACGTAATGAACGGATACTAAATTGACGCTCTCTCGAGTGAGTCTTTATGCCGCATTGCCAAGACACGTTGAACGTCTGCATAGCTGACTCCAAGCGCCCGGAGCGCTACCAGCATATGGTAAATGAGATCGGCACCTTCAAAAGCTGCGGACTCTCGATTCCCATCACTACAAGCAAGGACAAGTTCAGCGGCCTCTTCCCCAATCTTCTTCAATCTCGCGTTTCTATCCGCCAGGAGACGCTGTGTGTAACTCGGGTCCAGATCATCAGTACGTGTTGCTCGAGACGCAATTATGCGATCCAGCCGCGATATGAAGTCAGCATCAGCGTCTTCAAAGCATGACGCCGTTCCAGTATGACACGCAGGTCCCGATGCGATAACCCGGGCTAAAACCGCATCTCCATCACAATCATACGTCATTGAAACGACTCGCTGCGTGTTACCACTAGTTGCGCCCTTGTGCCAGAGACCGCGTGTGCGAGACGTGTAATGCATCTCACCTGTAGCAATGGTCCGCTCGAGCGCTTCCTGATCTGCATGCGCAACCATCAAGACCGTGCCGGTTATTGCGTCCTGCGTGATGACTGTAACCAAGCCGTTGCTCTTCATGAAATCGAGCTTTGAGAGATCGAACGGTTTCATCTCGACTGCTCCGGTTTAATTCCACGAAGTATCTGCCGCGACTCATCTGCGAGTAACGCATTCGTTGCGATGGCGCTCCCCCTGAACGCACTCGCTTCGCCATTCCAATCCGTAAAGACACCACCTGCCTCGACAACTGCCGGCATCACGGCCGCGACGTCCCACGGCGATACAATCGGGTCGGCCATAACTTCAGCTCTGCCCGTCGCAACAAGCAGATAGCCAACACAATCGCCCCACGTTCGACTGATTGACGCGATCCGCGTCAACTCTTCCCAACCACGGGCCTTTTGTGGCTCACCCTTGAACGCAGCATCGGTTGTAAGAACGGTGGCCATCGTCATATCACTAACTGTCGAGACGCTGCATCGGGAATCGTTCCACCAGCATCCTTCACCCGGAGCCGCAAACAGTATCTCGCCAAGAGCGGGGAATGACACTGCTCCAGCTAGAACATCCTCACCTTCCACTACAGCAATCATGCTTCCCCAGAAAGGAACGCCGCGGATGAACGCCTTCGTTCCATCGACAGGATCGATGATCCATCGCCGGCGTGCGTCTGGCCTGACTGCACCGTACTCTTCGCCAAGAATTCCATCACTCGGAAAACGCTCCGCGATCCATTTGCGAGCGAGCTCCTCGGATGTACGGTCTGCCGCCGTCACCGGCGACCCGTCCTGCTTCAGCTCTGCACTGAGTGCCTTCTTGAAATAGCCGAATGCGTTTGCTCCCGTAATGCGCGCGAGGTCAGCGGCCGCCTCCATCATGGTGATCATGCTGCCATCCTCACAGGCAATCCAGCTTTGCACATTGCTGCCTTTACCTGGTCGACCGTGCACGTTCGATCATGAAATGCGCCCGCCATAAGGGCTGCATCAGCACGGCCGTCTGACAGAACTTCGACTACGTGTTCACCGTTTCCACCACCACCCGATGCGACGACAGGAATGTTCACTGACTGAGCGACGGCATTGGTGAGCGCGATATCAAAACCATCTCGCGTACCATCACGATCGATGCTTGTAAGTAGAATCTCACCTGCGCCGAGCGCGGCGCATGTCATCGCCCACTTCACTGCATCGAGGGTTGTGGCATTCCGTCCGCCATGCGTGTACACGCGCCATCCACTTTCCTGGCGGCGCGCATCGATGCTCGCGACAACGCATTGTGACCCGAACTTCTGTGCCGCTTCGGTGATGAGCTCCGGCCTCGACACGATCGCCGAGTTGATGCTGATCTTGTCGGCCCCGGCGCGAAGCATCATGCCGGCGTCTTCGACCGACCCAATACCTCCACCCACCGTCAGCGGAATAAAAAGCTGCTCGGCTGTACGGCGCACAATATCCGGCAGACGCGCTTTGCCATCCGCATGAGCGGCAATGTTGAGGAAAACGATTTCATCAGCACCTTCGGCTTCGTATTGCGAAGCAAGCTGTGCGGGATCGCCGATCTCGCGCAGCGACTCGAACTGAACTCCCTTCATCACGCGACCGTCAGCTACGTCGAGGCAGACAATTACACGGCGTGACAGCATCAGCCGCGCCTCGTTTCGACTGCGCCCTTGGTGCTGAACACCGCGTCGCCTTCACGGAGAGCATCGCGCAGCGCAAGGCCAAGCGACTTGAATGCCGCTTCCACAATGTGGTGACGATCACGGCCACGAAGCACGCGAATGTGAAGTGTCATCCGCGCATTCTCAGCGAACGATCGCATCCAGTGATCATACAAACCACTCGGCAAATTTCCACGGTAATAAAAGCGGCCGCCGGTATCGACTACCGATTGCACAAGCGCATCGTCCATCGCGACTGTTCGATCTCCATAGCGACTGCATGTCGCAGGGAGGATCTCTCTGAATGCCAATCCGGTGACGATTGCGACGTCTTCGATGAGATGGTGCTTCAAGTCGCCTTCGGCTTTGAGTGTAATGTCGAGACCCGAGTAGCGAGACAGGGTCGCCATCATATGATCGAGAAAGGGAAGTCCTGTTCGAACTTGAGAGGCCCCAGTTCCGACAGTCATTTCCACCTTGATGCGAGTCTCTCGTGTATTTCTCTCGAGCTTCATGCGATGAATACCTGGTTGAGTTCAGCTGCGCTCAGTGCGCCTGTATAGAGAGCCATTCCGACGATTGCGCCGGACGCGCCTGCTTCCTGAAGATCCTGCAAATCAGTGACAGAGCGAATTCCACCCGATGCCTGAATTGGAAAGCTCGACAGTTTTGCCACTTCTCTAATGAGCAAGACATCCGGCCCCTGCATTTGCCCTTCGCGGTGTACTGCCGTTACGAGCAGTCCCGCAATCGGAATGTCATTGAGAGCTGTGATTTCGGCCGTGATGTCATTCTCGCGGCTCTTCTGCCATCCATGAGTGACTACCGATTTGTCACGAACATCCATTGCGACGACGATTCTTCCGGGATTTGCAGCGCTGATTTGTTGCAGCCACTGCTGGTCCTCGAGCGCACGAGTGCCGACAACTACCCGGGCCGCCCCCATTCGGAGCAGTCTTTCAACCTGCTCTGCAGTGCGAATTCCTCCGCCAACCTGGACTACCGTGCCGAGTGTCTCGATGATTCTCTCCACTGTCTCTGCATTCGATCCGCGACCAGTCGCAGCATCGAGATCGACGACGTGAATCATCGTGAACCCTTCGGCCACCCATCTTTCGGCTACCGCGACCGGGTCATCGAGCGAAACAATCTCGCGATCGTAAGAGCCGCCGATGAGCTGAACGCATCGTCCACCGCGAAGGTCAACCGCAGGAATAACGATCATCGCGCTGCTTCTCCGAGAAACGCACGGATGAGCTCGCACCCTGCCACCGAGCTTTTCTCGGGGTGAAACTGCACGCCGACGATGTTCTTTACGCGCACGGATGCTGCGAATCGATCGGACTCGTGTGTGGCCCAGGAAGTCACGCAGGAGCGATCAGCGGGTTCGCATACGTAGCTGTTCGCGAAGTAGGCTGACTCGAGACCGCTTGCCGAAATCAGATGATCTGCCGAATTCTCGAGCGTGTTCCACCCTATCTGCGGAATGCGTGCTGCATCGAGTCGGCGCACAAATCCTGGAATGGCTTCGAGTCCGATGCCTTCGCCCTCTTCGCTGGTCTCGAAGAGAAGCTGCATGCCGAGGCAGATGCCGAGGCAGGGTAGTCCACCGTTGAGCGCTGTGCGGATTGTGTCCCTGTGTGGCAAAAGTGCAGCTGTTGCACTTCCGAATGCGCCGACTCCAGGGAGAAACAATGCA
>DASROK010000295.1:0-4597 GCA_035646915.1 Gemmatimonadaceae bacterium | reverse complement strand
CATTCATTCCATACCGGATCGAGCTCGGGGTCATCGATTCTCAGGAGCGATCCGTCGGGTTTCTTGTATCTCAATCCAAGAAATTTTGGAATCTCACCGACACCAACTGCGCCGGCTGCAATGTCGGCGTCGAGTTGTTTCACCGCTTTCTCGGCCCAGCCCGGTCCGACGTTGTTGAAGTCAATTCCCGCGAGAATGCGTATGCGATCTTTCATCGGCGAAGCGCGAATCGCGCTGAGCGCGCGAGCGAGACGTTCCCCCGAGATATCGTCAGCGACGACCATAATCCTGATGTTGAGGCTGTCGAGTGCTGAACGCAGCTGAGCTAGACCTTCGGCGGAGTAGATCAGGTCCTGCGGATGTCCGTGATAGTCGATTGCGGCAAATTTCGCCCGCGGCACAAGGTGCTCTGCAGTTACGAGCGTTGAGTGAGGACGATAGTCCAGTATGCTCGGCGCCGCGGTTTCAGGCGCTCGACAAATTCGAGGACGAATTTCCGTTTGCCCTGGCGGGCACTGCTGACCAGGTGCGATCCGCGTTTCAGGAGCGCCGCTTGCGCCCGGAGGTTGAGCTGAGAGAGTGCCTGCAGCAAGAAGCCCGGCTGCAGCAATACAAAGCGACCAGTTGCTCATCCAGTTTCCCCGATCTGTAAGTTTCGATCGGGGAAACTGCGTCAGTGTTTGGCCAGTTGAAAGTGGCCTGCCTGTTTTATGTCCAAGCGGGGCCAAAGAAACTGGGGCGGCAGGACTCGAACCTGCAACTTCCGCATTAACAGTGCGGCGCTCTGCCATTGAGCTACACCCCAATATGACAACAACCAGAAGATCGGTACCGGCTACCGGTAACTGCGTTCTAATCTGGTACCCGGTACCGTAGTTCTGGTTGTTCCGGTACCCGGTACCGTAGTTCTGGTTGTTCCGGTACCCGGTACCGTAGTTCTGGTTGTTCCTGTACCCGGTACCGTAGTTCTGGTTGTTCCTGTACCCGGTACCGTAGTTCTGGTTGTTCCGGTACCCGGTACCGTAGTTCTGGTTACAACGCTTTCAACATGGCCGAAAGATTGTCCAGCTGCTCTGACCAGTGCTTCTTGAGACGCTCTGCAGTCTCCCGATCAGGGAGCTTGGTATGCTGAACCGCGACCGAGCTTTTCGATTCTCCTTTGGGCAAGAACCCGACGGCGATTACCGAGTTCCCTTTCCAATCGAGCCTCAGATACTTCGGCTTTGTTGCACTTCTGAATTTCACGTTCTTGTCGGTGAGCCACTTCTTTCTCTTGTCAGACTCGGCCCACGCGTCGAAGAGAGTTTCAACCGGCACATTGAATGTGCGCGACTTGCTTGCTTCGAAAGTTCCATCGCGCCTTTGTCCGCGCGCCCTCAATCCCTTGATGCGCTCGTATCCAACGGTGACAGTCTGCGTCCACCACGACGGCACCTTGTACTTCTCACTGACCAGCGTCGCAATCTCGCGATGCGACATTCTTTCTGCGCCGTAGTAGTCGAGTGACTTCACCCACTTCTCCCACGTGCAGCCGGTTTTTTCCTTTATGACTGCGTCGCTCATTCCTGCGAGCTTCGCGTAATCGTTCTTCAGTGCTGCTGATTTAGCTTCGGCAGCCAATGATTTCGGTTTTGGCTTTCTTGTGATTTGTGCGCGGGCGCTCGTGTAGGATTCGCCCGTCTTTTCCATGCGAGCGCGAACGAGGCGCTTAAGGTCTTTATTCGCCGTCATCGTCAATGTCTCCCCTGGGTGCACCACGGCTCACTCCCCAGCAGCGTTCCGTGATGAACGCAAGGACTGACGATACTGATTCGGGAGTCTGCCCCCCTTTGCCTCTCGAGGACTCCTGCTGGGGAGGAGTCACGAGGTTGGGCCGGAATCGGCGGCCAAAGGAAGAATGTCAAGTTCGGTTGTGGAGGTCAAGATTGAACCCGACTGCCCAGGTCAGCATTCAGCATTCAGCATTTGTTTTTTGCATGTTATCGGGAACCGCTCGAGGTCCCAATGGATTCCAGCTCGACAGAGTCGATAATTCAGACAGCATACGCATTGATATCCGGCCGCGCAGGTGAGCCGCGCGACTGGAATCGGTGGAAATCACTTCACGCTGATGGTGCGCGGCTGATTCCTATCGGAACCGCTGACGGCGGCGCGCGCACGCCGAACGTGATGACGCCCGATGAGTTCATCGAATCGCGCTCACGGATCTTCGAGAAGGAAGATTTCTACGAGTGGGAAACCGCTCGAGAGGAATTTCGATTTGGGCGGCTCGTGCATGTGTGGAGCAGCTACGAGGCTGCGCGCCAGCCCAATGGAACTCCGATCCGAAAAGGCGTCAACAGCATTCAGCTGTGGGATGATGGCTCTCGCTACTGGATTCTCTCCGTAGCATGGGACGCGGCTGAAGCCGTCACCGCAGCGAAAGCATGAACGGCCGCATGATCGGAAGAGTCGCCAGGCTCTTTCGCTATCCGGTGAAGTCGATGAGTGGTGAGCCGCTCGAGTCAGTCGACGTCGACTGGAATGGATTCGCAGGGGACAGACGCTGGGCGTTCATTCGCGGCGATCTTGTACGTAGTGGATTTCCCTGGCTCACGATTCGCGAGAATCCTTCGATGTGGCAGTATCATCCTCATTTTGTCGAGCCCGACAAGCCAGACACCTCGGTGACGATGGTTCGCACACCTGCCGGAAACGATGTCGATGTCGTCGATCCATCGCTTGCCGCTGAGCTTGGATACAATGCGCGGGTGATCAAGCAGGATCGGGGAGTGTTCGATGCATTTCCTCTCTCACTGCTCACCACCAGCTCCGTTGCATCATTGAGCGCATCGGTTGGAGAAGATCTCGATATGCGCAGATTTCGCCCGAACCTTTTCATCGAAACCAGCGATGGAGGAGACACGCCGGAGAATTCGTGGATTGGCGAAGTTCTCGAAATTGGAGAAATGCGCATGCGAGTCGACAAGCGCGACAAGCGATGCGTGATGATCAATGTCGATCCGGTGACTGCGCAGAAGGACGCTGCGATTCTTCGCGCCGTCGCGCAGGAGCACGACACGCGCTTTGGAGTGTACGGCTCGCCGGTTCAACCGGGGAAAGTAAAAGTCGGAGATACAGTCAGTATCGTTTGAACACCACTCACCGAGGACTCGACTCATGATGCTCATTCGCGAAGTGTTCTACTGCAAGCCGGGAAAGGTTCGACCGATGGTCGAGAAGTTTCTCAAGATGTCCGAGCTCAATGAAAAAGCGGGAATGGGGAAATTCCGGGTGATGACCGATTTCGCCGGTGAGCGCTACTGGACTATCGTCTCCGAAATCGAAGTGCCGAACATGCAGGAGTTCGAGGAGATGATGGCCGGCAAGGGCATGACCGAGGAGCTGATGAAACAGTTCGAGGCGTTAATGAAGGACTATCACGACCTCATCGATCACGGGCACCGCGAGATCTACAAGATCGAAGAGCCGAAGAAACCCTGAACGACAGCTAGTCCTCTCCGGAGGTCGACGTACTAATCCGGAAAACATGACCGTCGGGGTGACGCAGGTGCATCTCGCGGACACCCCACGGCATGTCGGTGGGAGGCCACGCGATGTCCAGGCCGTGTGCCACACACTCCGCATGGACTTGATCGACATCTTCGACCCATAGCGACATCCACACTCCCTTGTCGGCGGTCTGATCGCCATCGGGACCGAATGTCATTTTCACTGGACTTTTTCCTCTGCCCCCCTGCCCGCCATGGCAGAGAAAGATCTCGACATTTCCTGATTTGACTCCACCGAAACCAGGTGGATCACCCCAGTCCCACATTTTCCGAAATCCAATCTTCTCGAACCACTCGACGCTCTCCTGGAAGCTGGAGACGTTGAGAATCGGATTCACCGCGTGCGCGAACATGCTGTGGTCTCCCTTAACCAGAGTTCTAGAAAATGAACGCAATTCCAGCTGTCGCTGTCAAAAGTTAGAACCCTCCAGGGGAATCCGATGACCCGACATCTCTTCGCGACGATCGCTCTTATGGTGGTGGTCGCTCCCTGCACTTCTCCAGCTCAAACTACTTCCGCATCGAGCCGAACGCGCGAGATTGCGCAGCTCTTCTCAAAAAGCAAGCACAGCGTCAAGGAAAAGCGCGGAGTGCGAGTCGAGAAGTACAAGAACGTTACGGCCGAGCCGGTGGTGGCGTCGAATCCGGCGAATTATTCCGGCACGTACCGTTCCCTCGATTTTGATTTCACTATTCGCTTGCAGGTTGCTGCAAACGGGTTGGTCGAAGGCTCGGGAATAGATGTGCTCGACTCTGAATCTCACATTGCGAGGCCGTTCACGCTGGAAAAGGCCACAATCGACGGTGCCCTCTTCACCGCAACGAAAGTGTATCGCGATGGAAGACGCGAAAGCATCGAGGGAGTGTTCATCGATCGCACGTCGCACGACAGTCCCGATGATCCTGGCGTGAAGGTATTCGGGCTCGGCGTTCTGGCGAAGGCGATGCAGATTGATGGCAGTACAATCGATCGGCTCTTCTATGAGCGGGTTGTTTCAGTCGATGTCGGATTCCGTCCCGTCCACACCGACGCTCATCGCGCCAAT
>DASROK010000294.1:0-7935 GCA_035646915.1 Gemmatimonadaceae bacterium | reverse complement strand
ATGTTGTACTCGATGCGGCCGGCCTCGATGCGGCTGAAATTCAGAATGTCGTTGATGATGCCGAGCAGGTGGCGCTGACTCGAGGTGATGCGGAGCAGATCCTCTTTCTGCTGCTCGGTTATCGGGCCGTGAATCTCCATCGACAGCAGCTCGGCAAAACCGCCTATGGCGTTGAGAGGGGTCCGCAGCTCGTGTGACATTGCAGCCAGGAATTCGCTTTTTGCCCTGTTCGATGCCTGCGACTCGGCGAGGCGTCTGGCATCCTCGATAGCCTGGAGCTCGGAGCGTCTGCGCTCGGTGAGATCACGCGTGACTTTTGCAAATCCGACGAGAGTGCCGTTGTCGTCTCGAAGCGCAGTGATCACTACGTTCGCCCAGAAGCGTGAGCCGTCTTTCTTTATTCGCCAGCCTTCGTCTTCGACGCGCCCTTCCCGCGTTGCAACCTCGAGCTCCCACCAGGGCTTTCTCGATTCAATGTCCTCTGGCGGATAGAACCTCGAGAAATGCGAGCCTATGATTTCCTGCGGAGTGTAACCCTTCAGTCGCTCAGCGCCGATGTTCCATGTCGCGATGTGCCCACCGGGATCGAGCACAAAGATCGCATAATCGCGCACGCTCTCTATCAGCAGCTGGTAGAGGCTGCGTCCCTCTACTGCCGAAGTGTTAGGGTCTGGATCTTTCCATGGGGAATCAGGCACTACCGAACTTCATCGAGCATCGACTTGAGTCTCGGGAATAGGGCATGGATCTCATCCAGGGATACGGCTCCCGCTGAGAGTCTGAACCAACCCGTTTCTCCACGCACACCGAATGCCTGAAATGGGACTACCGCTACCCCGGCCTTTTCCAAAAGGATATTTCGTATCTGTTCATCTGTTTCTATGCGCTGGTCATCCGCTGTTTTCCCGTGAAGACGGAACTGCGCCGAGAAGTAAATGGCGCCTTCGGGGTTGATTGAATCGACAGGATATCCGGAAGATTTGAGGTCTTCGAAACCGGCGCGCATTGCCTCCAGCCTTTCGGCAAGATGGGCATCCATCTCCGCCCGGAATTCAGCGATTGCCTCTGGATCATTGAGAAATTCGGCAACCGCAGCCTGCTCCGCCCTCGGCGCCCAGGCGCCTGCGTGAGACAAAAGGTCCCTGATACGCGCGCCTACTGCCGGCGCAACCAGCATCCATCCCAATCTCAAACCGGTTCCTGCATACGCTTTCGAAACGCCATCGGCCGAGATGAGCCATCTCACACACTCGGGAACGATCGAAGCGGGATAGACATGTTCCTGACCGTGAGACACGAGACTGCCGTACATCTGGTCGTGCAGGATGAAAATCGGGCGACGGCCGCTGGCTTCGCGTGCTTTGTTCTCCGCAACAATTGCCTCGAGTATCTCCTTGAGATGCTCGCGGCTCATCACTGTTCCGGTTGGATTTCCCGGCGAGCAGATGCACACCATCGCGGCTTCGCCAAGGTGTGGACGAATCTGCTCGAGAGTCGGCTGAAATCCTGACTCAGCTTTCCCCTCTATCACGATCTGGTCGCCGCCGGTGAGCAGTGAGTACGAATCGTTCTGCCACGAGGGAACTGAGAACAGCACCTTGTCACCGGGATTTACGATTGCGCGGTATGCACCGTACAGAACGGGACGGCCGCCGCTGCACACAACAATGGCGTCCAGTGGATACCGGACTCCCGCTGTCCGGAAGACGTAATCAGAGATCGCCTGTCGAAGGCCGGGGAGTCCTTCCGGATTCGGATAGTTTGTCTCCCCGCGCGCGACAGCATTCTGAATCAGCTGCGACAGCTTTTTCGGAATCGGAAAGTATCGTGGATCGAAATCACCGACGGTGAGATTCACGACAGTCTCGCCGCGCGCGAGCATCGCTCTCACCTGGCGGGTTATTCGAAGGATGCCGGACTCCTGCAGCCCGCGAACCATTGTGGACAGCGACGCGTCGAGAGACTTCTGGTCTCCGAAATCGAGCGTGATTCCGTCTGGTTTTTGCATTCGCGGATTCTAGTATAAAACCCGTATCTTTCACAGCATGAGACTCACTTTCGCAATCATTGCACTCACAACTCTGAGCGCTTCACACATGTCCGCCCAGGCTACCGAGAAGGATCTGGCTCGAGCCCGAAAGATTCTTGCGTCGACTCCGCTGATCGACGGTCACAATGACCTGGCGTGGGCAATCCGCGAAGATTCCACGGCACCAATGGACGTCGGCGCCTACGACCTTCGGAAGCGCACGAAGGGACACACTGATCTCGAGCGGCTGAAGAAGGGAATGATCGCCGGACAGTTCTGGTCGATTTATGTCCCCGGCGAAGTAGAAACAAAGGATGCCGGATACGCAAAGACCCAGCTCGAGCAGTTCGACATCGCGCACAGGTTCATCGCGATGTATCCCGACCGTCTGCAGCTCGCATTGTCTGCGCAGGATGTGCGGGATGCGTTCAAGCGCGGGAAAATTGCCTCGCTGCTGGGAATGGAAGGCGGCCACGTAATCGAGAACTCGCTCGGCGCTCTTCGATCGTATTACGATCTGGGTGCGCGTTACCTGACTCTGACCCACAACGTCACCCTCGACTGGGCCGATGCCGCTCTCGATTCTGCCAGGCATGGAGGCCTCACCGAGTTCGGCAAGGAAGTTGTGCGCGAGATGAACAGGCTCGGAATGCTGGTGGATCTCTCCCACGTGTCGCCAGGTGTGATGAGCGACGCGCTCGACGTGAGTGAAGCTCCGGTGATCTTCTCGCATTCAGATGCGCTTGCGCTTGCGAATGTCCCGCGCAACGTTCCTGATTCCATACTGAGACGCCTCGAGAAGAATGGCGGAGTTGTGATGGTGACATTCGTGCCGGGGTTTGTCTCACAGCAGATGGCGGATTACGAGCACGAGTTCAGCGAATCGCAGAAAGCTGCGCGGCAGCGGCTTGGAAGCGGCGATCATGAAGCACTCCACCGCGAGGGAGAGTCATGGAAAGCTGAGCATCCTCAGCCACAGGTTACACTTTCGCAGGTTGCTGATCACATCGAGTACATGCGGAAAGTCGCGGGCGTGGATCACATTGGGCTTGGCGGCGATTTCGATGGAATCAGTGCAGTGATCAAGGGACTCGAGGATGTGTCGACGTATCCTGCACTCTTCGCCGAGCTCGTTCATCGCGGGTGGTCCGATGAAGATCTCAGGAAACTCGCGGGAGAAAACATTCTGCGTGCTCTGAGCAAGGCCGAGGAAGTATCTGCACGCCTGAGGAAGACGCGTGCTCCTTCAACAAAAACAATTATTCAGCTGGATGGAAAGAAGTGATGAGATTTTCAGGATTGCCCATCGCGATGGCATTTTCAGTGGTCGCTTGCTCGAAGGAATCCGCACCCGTGCCTGACGCAGTGCCGGCGATGGCTTCGGCGACTGTTCCTGCGGCTTCCGTTTCTGCAATCCCCATCAAGGTGTACAAGACACCCACGTGCGGATGCTGCAAGGCATGGGTGCAGCACCTCGAGGAGAATGGATTCAAGGTCGAGGTGATGGACATGCCCGATCTGTCATCAGTAAAAGCGAAATATGGAGTGAAGCCCGAGATGCAGGCCTGTCACACCGCGGTCGTTGGCAACTATGTGGTTGAAGGACACGTGCCGGCCGACCTCATTCTCAAAATGATCAACGACAAGCCGGCAATCGCCGGGCTCGCTGTTCCCGGAATGCCCATGGGCTCACCTGGAATGGAAGGCGGAGCAAAGGAGAGCTATGCCGTGCTGTCCTTCGACAGCACGGGAAAGAGCTCCGTCTACGCCAATCGTTAAGGTCTCGGCCAGACGTTGTTGCTGCGATCGAGGTCCTGAAAACGTCCCTCGGGATCCAGCGTAATTGACTTGATGGTTCTTCCGCTCAGCGGCATTCGCTCTGTCAAAGTGCGGCTTCCGCTGAACCATCTTTCAGCGGGAAGCACTACTCTTCCCTTGCTTCCATCCGTGAACTCGATCGCGGCGATCACCGGACTGACGAGATCTCCCTTGTCACGCACCGTAATCACTGCGTCGGCACCTGCAGTAGTGACAGATTCGATCGACTGATCTGTCGTGTATGTGGTGAAAAACCACTCATACCAGAACCAGTCGAGATTCTTTCCCAGCGATTTGTTCATCGAAAAGAAAAAGTCGTACGGTGTGGGATGTTTGTATTTCCACGACTTCGCGTACTCGGCGAGTCCGCGACCAACCGCTGAATCCCCAACGACAGCGCCAAGCGCGTTGAGTGCTATTGGCGGTTTCGTGTAAGTCTGCACGCCGTACCCGGGACCCGCGTAATCCGCCGGCCACATTAACGGCGCTTCGAGCTCAGTCCCTGCAATACGCTGGTATCCGGGAGCAACCCCGTAACGCTTGAGCTCCGAGCGGTTGATCGCCGCCTCTGCTGCTTCATCGATGTAGTCGTTGAACCCTTCGTCCATGAAGCCGTAGCGAGTTTCATTCGATCCGACCATCATCGGAAACCACTGGTGCCCGAACTCGTGGACGGTCACTCCCAGTGATGATCCATTGAAGATGATCATCGGATATTCCATTCCGGTTTCCGGTCCGTCGGCAATCGTTCCCTGCGAGAACTCATATGGAAACAAAGTTCGCGAGTGCGCCTCGAGCGCTTTGCGCCCATACTGTGCAGTGTTGTTCTTTCTATAGTTGATATGCTGCGGCAGGTATAGAACGCTGACCGGGATCTTTCCCTTCCCCGGGATCGTCGCGTGCGTTGCATCGAAAGCGTAGTCGCGCGATACGGCAAAAGCGAAGTCATTCACCAGCGGCGCAGTGAAGTGCCACGTGAGTGTCGAGCCGGAGGCTGTCGCACCCGCTCCACGCTCGTCCGCATCGACAACGTGAATCGTTGTGTCCACCTGCATTGCCATCGCGAGACGCTCTAGCGTACGCTTCGAGTAAACCTGCTCCGGATTCTCCAGCTTCCCTGTTGCGCCGAGCAGCCATCCACCTGGCGCGGTGATGCGAACGTCGAAGCTTCCGAACTGATTGTTGAATTCAGCGCTGCCGAGGTATTGGTCGGTATCCCATCCGCGGAGCTCGTCGTACATCGCGATCTGCGGATACCACTGCGCCACCTGATAGAGATAGTTGCCGTAACGTCCCATGCGCTGCCCGCGAACCGTCGTGTCTACGTTGGGCATGACGAAGCGCCATGCGGTTTCTATCGTGGCGGTCGCGCCTGGAAGAATCGGTGACGCAGGTGTGATCGTGGCGATGCGTTCCCTGAGCGAGTACTGCTTGTTATTCGTCAGCGGGATCGCGCTGCCGTTGATGCTGAGATTCTCGATCGTAACACCGTCGGTGACGTCGGTGATGTAGTCGTTCCGCTCGACACGCGGCGTGAAATAGTTCTGATACAGTCGCAGCACCACAGTTTTGAGCGTATCGGGCGTGGTGTTGTGAAGAGTGATTGTTTCGCGACCGCGAACTTCGTTATCGGCTGGAGTGAGCGAGGCGTCGATCCTGTAATCGACCTTCTGCTGGAAATAGCTGCGGCCGGGAGCTCCGCTCGAGTCGCGGGTCCCCCTCGCATATGCCTTTCGAATTGCCGGGGTCATCGGAAGGTCCCTGCGCACCGCTCTTTCCGGCCAGGCTGCTGCCTGAGCTGCGGGTTCCGGGACAGTTTTTGGTACGGGGCCCGAGCAGGCGAGAATGGAGGCACCGGCGGAGAGGATCAGGCTTACAACGGCTGGTTTCATCACTGGATCGTAGCTGAGTGGTTCTTCGAAGACCTGAAGACGCGCTGAGTGGGTTTTGCCTTTGGGAACATAAACTCTTGCACTGCGGTACTTGATTATTTATACATTCCTTGTGCATAATCAATCGGCGATGACTCTACCGTTCTCTTCATCCTCCCGGCAGTCCCAGAGGCCGATAGTCCGCCCCGCAAACCGGGGCGATATCGATGCCATTCTGGAGCTCGTCTCGGCATATGCTGCCGAAGGCTTGATGCTGCCGAGGACCAGGGAGCAGGTCGCGATGAACATCGACAACTACGTTGTCGCCGCTTCTGCAGGACGCGTCGTTGCATGTGCTGCTCTCGAGGAATACTCGCCTTCCCTGGCTGAGGTTTCCTCGGTGGCGGTCGCGCGCTCCGAGCACGGCAAGGGTCTGGGCACCGACGTGGTTCTGGGTATCGAGCGCCTCGCCCGCGCCCGCGATATTGGTGAGATCTTCGCGCTGAGCCTCAGCGATCGGTTCTTTCTTTCGCTCGACTACGAAGCGACGTCGATTTCGCGTTACCCCGAAAAGCTTGCTCGCTACGATCGCCTCTCGGCCGATGGTGTCGAGATAGTGCCGAAGCGCTGCTTCCAGAAGGTATTCGAGAATACCTGGCAGACTCCCGCGCTGGTCGAGACAGGGAAAGAAAAAGCTCTCAAAGCGAGCTAATCGTTGAAGCCGGCGAAAGCCGGCTTCTTTTTTTCTCAATCCTTACAAAACTTTGTTTTTCCGGGGTCTTGCTATAAATCTAGCATATGCTAGAATTCTAGCACAATGACAGATCTCAGCCGGCGCGAACGCCAGATCATGGACTTTCTCTACCAGCGCGGGCGCGCCGGCGTGAGCGAAGTCATGGCGGGTATTCCTGATCCGCCGAGCTACTCTGCGGTGCGGGCCATGCTCCGTACTCTGGAGGAGAAAGGCCACGTACGGCATGTCGAAGACGGACGCGCATACATATATGAGCCAATCGTGCAGAAGGATGCAGCGCGCGCAGGAGCACTCAGTCATCTCCTGAAAACCTTCTTCGACGGCTCGACAGAAAAAGCGGTGGCAGCACTTCTCGACCTGAAATCGCAGCAGCTCACCCGGGATGAGCTGGACCGTGTATCGAAGCTCGTGGACGCAGCACGTAACGAGGGACGATGACGCTTCTTCTCGATGCCGCGCTCAAAGGTTCAGTTCTCATTCTCGCGGCTGCGCTCGTTGCGTATTTCCTCCGCGGGAAATCCGCCGCAGCGCGTCACGCTGCCTGGACCGCCGCGGTAATCGGTCATCTCGCAATTCCTGCATTCGCTCTCTTGCTTCCCCACTGGAAGCTTCCGCTTCTCTCACCACCATCGTGGATCGAGACTCAGGTTTCCGACGTCGCTCCAATCACGAAGAGCATAGATGAACCAACTCCGGTTGCTGCGCCCGCCGCACCGGCTCCCGTTCAAGGCAAAGTCGAATCACCTGCACAAACTCCACCCAGTAGCACCACCATTGCGACCAGAAAGTGGTCATCACTTCCGGTCGTGGCTGTTCTGTGGATTACCGGCGCTGTGATTGTTTTGCTTCGTCTTGCGGTTGGAACATGGAAAGTCGGACGGCTTGCAAAGAATGGCGATCGCGTCGATGACGGTGAATGGCTGTCACTCACGCAGCGCCTCGCCAATCGTCTTGGGATAACCCGCCCCCTCACTCTGCTGAGAGGCGACAGGCTCGCTGTGCCAGTGACCTGGGGAGTTGTTTATCCCGCGGTTCTGCTTCCGCCGGATTCAATCGAGTGGCCTGAAGAGCGACGGCGATTCGTTCTGGTTCATGAGATGGCGCACGTAAAAAGATTCGACGCGCTCACTCAGCTCATCGCGCAGCTCACGATCGCGATTTTCTGGTTCGATCCACTCATCTGGCTCGCCGCGCATCGCATGCGCGTTGAACGCGAGCATGCGTGCGACGACTATGTGATTCGCGACGGGACCAAGCCTTCATTGTATGCAGGCGAGCTGCTCGAGATGGTACAGTCGATTGGATTGCCGAGGCATGAGAGAGCAGCGCCGGCATTCGCGGCGCTCGCAATGGCACGTCGCTCGGAGTTCGAGGGTCGCATGCTCTCGATTCTCGATGCGCGACAGGATCGTCGTACGCTGGGCAGGAAAACTGCGGCTGCCGCAACAGTAGCCCTTGCGATC